>JBBROU010000030.1:0-42046 GCA_038229055.1 Bryobacterales bacterium
TATGAAGCGGCTGCTCTTCTGCTTGCCTCTCCTGGCGATGTCCTGCGCCCGTGAGACTGACCTCGCGCCCGCGCTCAACTCCATCACCGCTGCCGGGCTCCTCGACAAGATAAGAACCCTCTCTTCCGACCAGTTCGAAGGCCGCGCGCCCGGAAGCGCCGGGGCGAATCTCACCGTGGCGTACCTTGAATCGCAGTTCCGCCAAGCCGGCCTGCAGCCCGGCAACCCTGACGGCACTTACATTCAAAAAGTCCCTTTGGCGGGTATCCAGACTACCTCGACCGCTTCGTTCACCGTCAACGGCAAGGCCATCGCGATGACCCCTCGCAAGGATTACATTGTCGGGTCGCGGCGCTTTGTCCAAGACGTTCCACCGATCACCAACTCTCCCGTGGTGTTTGTTGGTTACGGCGTCGTAGCCCCCGAATATGGATGGGACGATTACAAGGGCGCGGACATGACCGGCAAGACCATGCTGATGTTAGTCAACGACCCCGCCGTTCCCGATCCAAATGATGCTTCCAAGCTCGACGAGAACATGTTCAAAGGCCGGGCGATGACGTATTACGGCCGCTGGACCTATAAATACGAGATCGCGTCGAAGAAGCACGCCGCGGCCGCGATCATCGTTCACGAGACCGGTCCCGCGGGCTACCCCTTCGAAGTCGTCGTCGGCAGCATGGGACGCGAAAATTTCGAGATTCAGCGCAGCGATGGAAATATCGGGCGAGTCGACATGGAAGGCTGGATGACCGCCGACAAGGTACGCGATCTTTTCAACAGCGCCGGCAAGAATTTCGACGACGCAAAGAAAGCCGCTGTTCGCAAGGACTTCCAACCGGTAGATCTTGGCGTTCAGGCCAGCTTCACCGCCCACAACAGGCTGCGCACTATCGATTCACGCAACGTAATCGCCAGGCTCGAGGGCTCCGACGCGCAGCGCAAGAATGAATACCTGATCTATACCGCGCACTGGGACCATCTGGGCCGCGACGCGTCCTTATCCGGGGATCAGATCTACAATGGCGCCATCGACAACGCATCCGGCACGGCGGCCCTGCTCGAGATCGCCCAAGCGTATAAAAAGCTCCAGCCCGCGCCCAAGCGCTCGATTCTTTTCCTTTCGGTAACGGCCGAGGAGAAGGGCCTGCTGGGCGCGCGATACTACGCCGAGCACCCGCTCTATCCACTGAAACAGACTGTCGCCGACATCAATATGGACGGGGTGAATCAGTGGGGCCGCACCCGCGATCTTGTTGTCGTCGGCAAGGGCAACTCGACGCTCGATGACGTAGCCGCCGATGTAGCGAAAACTCAAGGCCGCACTCTGACCGGCGATGCCGAACCCGAGAAGGGGCACTTCTATCGTTCCGACCACTTCGAGTTCGCGAAACAAGGAGTGCCTGCGCTCGACACCGAGTCAGGCATCGACTACATCGGCAAAGCCGCCGGCTATGGCACGCGCAAACGGCAGGAATACACGGCCAATGATTATCACAAGGTCACCGACGAAATAAAGCCGGATTGGGACCTTTCCGGCGCCATCGAGGATCTGAGACTTTTGTTTCAGGTCGGCAACCGTGTAGCGCAGGAGCCGCGCTTCCCGGAGTGGAGCCCAAAAACGGAGTTTAAATCGAAACGTGACGAAATGCTTAAGTAGAGCATTTGCATAACAGAGGCATTTGTGGAATCGCGCCCGTCTTAATGGTCCGAAGTGTGAATAAACACCCAGATTTCCTCAGGTTTAATCAAACTGCTCTGCTAATCCCTTAACGCGCGTGCTGTGTGTGAAGGTCGTTTTGTTGTATGCTGTTAGCACTGTGTTTGTACAAAGCTGAGTGTGGGAAATGTTTAAAAACAAACCAGTAAAAGCCCAAAGAGGAGTGTCTATGATACAAAGATTGCTACCGGCAGTTGTGTTAGCGGGTCTGGTTGGCAACTGTTTATTCGGTCAGGGGATGAACACCAAGGCATCGAAGAATGACTGGGAAGAGATCAATTTCGAATTTAATTCGAGCGTGCTCACCGACGGCTACCCCAGTTTGCTTCGTATTGCCGATCTTTTGAAAGCTCACCCAGACTTCAAGATCAAGGTTGTCGGCAACACCGACAGCATCGGTTCCAACCGTTACAACGACAAGCTGTCCGTGGCCCGGGCCAACACTGTTGCGCAATTTTTGCAGAAGTACGGCGCGTCCGCAGGACAGATCCAAGTAAGTGGCGAAGGCAAGAAGGATCCCGAAGTTCCCAACAGTAACAAGTTGGGCCGGTGGATCAATCGCCGGGTTGTCATGACGGTAACTGGCCCTAACGGAAATGTGATTGCCGAGGGCGGCGCACCGGAAGTCATTAACGATTTCGAAGCTTATGCGCGTAAGCAGCTTTCGAAGCTGGATCAGTTGCAGGGGATTCTGGATCAGTTAAAGGCCCTGCAGGATCAAGTCAACGCCCTGAAGACCGGGGAAGACACAATTCTGGCGTCTACCAAGGAAATCAAGACGGACACGGTGGAGCTCGTAAAGCGTCCGCCACCGCTGACCTATCAGCAGACTGACGAGATTGCCCACCGTGCAGCCGATTACGCGCTCACACAGGCGGCTCTTCGCAATCGAAAGTATTCGGTCCTCGGCGCGAATGTGGGTCCAAGCTTCCTTCCTGGACGCCCGGGTAACTTCAGCGCTTCGCTTTACGGCAAGTTCCTGGTTCCGTTCGGCAACGGTAAGACGCCGGATATGGATGGCACTCACGCCGTGCAGATCGACGGTGAGATGGTTTATTTCCCCTACGTTACCGATGCGCAGATCAACGGTGGCGTGGTTGAGCGCTTCGGCGCGGTTCAGGCCGGCGCGTTTGCTTCCTTCCTTCACTCCAGCTTTCGCAATTACCACGGTGGCGGCGCGATTGGGGAAGGCGCATTCACTCTCGACTGGGTATTCAGCGGCGGTAAGATCGGTCTGTTCGCGGCTAAGGGCTTCCGCAACTACGCCGTTATTAACCGCGGCGAATTCGGCAACGGCAGTCTGCCTCCCGCTTATGTCCGCGTTCAGGATCAAGGCGGCTTCCAGGCTACGGCTGCCCTGTTTGGGGACACCTATATGGAGGGCGCCCTGGCTTTCAAGAAGAGCGTATCCACTTATTTCCCGAACCGTCCTTACGGTATGCTGCGGTTCGTAATTCCGGTCGGCAACATGTTCGCAATCACGGCTGAAGGCAGTGTGAACACAACCTTCATGAACGTGAACGACAGCGGCCGGGTTGTATTCGGCTTCGAGTTCGGCAACTGGCTGCATCCCAAGGATTACGGCGACACCACAGCTCCGGTGCCGACCACGGTACCCCGGATGCACTATCAGTTGATTCAGCGATAGACGCCGTCTCACTCCTCTAAAACAAACGCCGGTCGAGCCCAAAGGCTCAACCGGCGTATTTTTTGGCCTGCCCGACTATAAGCCGGTTTTTGTACCCTTGCGGGCGACAGTCATTCATCTTGACCGGACATTACTGTCCGGCTCTAGCAACCTACCCGAGAGTCTGACGGAACGGGCCGTTCCTCCCCTCCTATTTGGTCTTGCTCCGCGCGGGGTTTTCCCTGCCGGCTCGATTGCTCGCGCCGCGGTGCGCTCTTACCGCACCTTTTCACCCTTACCTCACAGCCTGAGCCGCGAGGCGGTATATTTTCTGTGGCACTTTCCGTAGAACCCGTCTTGAAACGAATCCCCCCGGCCGTTAGCCGGCGCGCTGCCCTGTGGAGACCGGACTTTCCTCCCGGCCAAAAACCGGGCGACTGTCCGTCTGACAAGCCGTCTCTATCTTACCGTCCCGTGTATCCGCCGTCGACCATCAAGTGCGACGCCGTCATAAAACTAGATTCGTCGGAGCCCAGAAACAGCACGACATTCGCTACTTCCCTGGCGTCGCCAACGCGGTTCAGCATGTGCAGCGGGGCGTTTCTCTCCAGCCACTGCTCGCGCGTGATGCCCATGCGCTTCCACTCGCGCTCAGTGGCACTAGTCAGCACGCAGCCCGGGCAGATCGCATTCACCCGGATGTTGAATGGGGCCAAATCGAGGGCCATGCACTTAGTCATGGTCAGGATCGCGCCCTTGCTGGAGTTGTACGTCGCGAAATTCGGCTGCGCGATGATGCTGCTCATTGAAGCCATATTCACGATCGAGCCGCCCTTCGCCTTCATATGCGGAATAGCGTACTTCGATACCAGGGCCGTCCCGATCACGTTGACGCGCAGCACCCGTTCCCAATCGGCGACCTCGGCGTCTTCCACGCTCTTGGTCGTAAAATCGGCGGCATTGTTCACCAGAATATCGATGCCGCCGAAGTGATCGAGCGCGGTCTGGCTAATTACACGGGCTCGTTCATCCTTAGAAATATCCGCCGCCACGGAAACGGCTTTCCCGCCGAGTTCATCGACTCGACGCGCCGCCGCATCCGCCAGATCGGCACTGATGTCAACCAGGACTAACTTTGCGCCTTCCTCGGCGAAGCGGATTGCTGTCGCTTCGCCGATTCCCGCGCCAGCGCCGGTGATGATTGCAACTTTATTGGCCAGTCTCATTTGCCGTCTGTCGCGCCGGTCAGGCGGGCTTCGAAACCGGGATGGGAGCCAAGTCGCGGCTCGAAATCACCCGGTCGATCATCCCGTATTCCACGCCCTGCTCCGGGCTCATGATGTAGTCGCGATCCACATCGCGCGCCACACGGTCGACCGGCTGCCCGGTAGAATCGGCCAGCATTTTATTCAGCGTCTCGCGCATGCGCAGGATCTCTTTCGCGTAGATGTCGATATCGGCGGCCTGCCCAGCCAAACCCTGCATCGAAGGCTGGTGAATCATGATGCGGGAGTTCGGCAGACTGAAGCGTTTGCCCTTCTTCCCCGCAGCCAGCAGCACCGCGGCCATGGACGCGGCCTGCCCAACACAAATCGTGATAATGTCGGGCCGGACGAACGACATCGTATCCAAAATCGCCAACCCGGCAGTGATCGATCCGCCCGGAGAGTTAATGTAAATCGAAATATCACGCTCGGGATCTTCGGCCTCCAGGAACAGGAGCTGCGCGATGATCAGATTGGCGACATTGTCGTCAATCGGAGTGCCCAAAAATATGATGTTCTCTTTCAGCAACCGCGAATAAATATCGTAAGCTCGTTCCCCGCGGGAGGTTTGCTCGACCACCATGGGAACCAAGACGGAACTATTCATTGAAATTGTCTCCACCCTTACAAAGATGCTTCAACGCACGTTTTGACTCGCTCGGGGCCGTTCGCGCGCTGCTTGAGCCGCACTCCCGTTCCCTGCCCTTTCAACTATGACATGATCCTCAGGATTGGCGCATGGATTGCAATCGTTTTTCCGGAGGTATTTGCGATGAAGTACATGATTGCATGGATCTTGGGCGTTCCGACCAGTTTGATTCTGCTATGGTTCCTGTTCGCACACCACTAGCGCGACTTATCGCACGACGGCAAGCGGAATTTCGAAGTAGAGAACTTCTTCGCCGGAAACGGCGTCGCGCAAGCCGGAGAGATAGAGTGTAGATCCGGTGCGGTGTCCGGTCTGGAAATAGAGAAAGCCGCTGGCCGATTCGCCCGGTGGAATCATCTTTGCGCTGAACGCCCGGCCCTCGATCTCCCATTCCGAGAGGGGCTGCTTTTTTCGCTTGACATGGATGCCGCCAAGCGGGCCGGGTGACATTGACGGCTGTTTCGCGCCACGTAAGAATCGAAGATCCTGCGCGGGAGTGTTCTCGATGCGCGATCGGTCTGGCGCAATATAAACAGCGTTTAACCGATCCGCGCGGACCGCATGCGGGCTGTCGTTCTGGATTACCACCAAGACCGGAAGGATTCCGTATTTATAGGGATTTTCCTTACCGAACGCGGGCCGTGCCTGGTCGTCGGTTTCGATCACATCCGCGCCGACCGTAATCTTGTCGGCGGTCTGATGAGTGGAGTAACTTGCCGCCGGACGCGCTTCGAACTTCGCGGCTTCCTTGTCGCCCGCGAAGGCTGCCGTTATACTCGTCAAAAGAATCAGGCGTTTGAGAAATAAAGGCATTTTCTTACTTTATCGACTTTTGTTGGGCTCGGCCTCGCCCCTTTTTTTCCTCTACTGCGCGTATCGGGTGCTACGCGATCGCCGTTACCTGCTGACGCTCGGGCAACGTTTCGGGTTTCTGCCGCGCGATTTTCGCCAGTCCCTCCCTGGAGCCATCTGGATTCACGCGGTTTCCGTCGGAGAGGTCATCGCCGCGCTGCCTTTGATTGCGCAGCTCCGCAGCGCGGAACCCGCGGCTCCCATTTATCTCTCGACCACCACACTGACTGGGCGTGCAGCGGCCGCTCAGAAACTCGGCTCTTCAGTGCAAGGAATCTTTTATTTCCCATTCGATTTCGTTTTCGCGGTCAGGCGGGTGCTGCGCACATTACAGCCCTCCGTCGCCGTCGTCCTGGAAACGGAGATCTGGCCGAATATGTTCCGCGAGGCCAAGCGCGCCGGCTGCGGATTGGTGATGGTCAACGCCCGCATGTCCGACAAGACCGCCCGACGCTACGCCGCCTTCCGCTTCTTCTTTGGACCCGTGCTCAAGCTTCCCGACGCCATCCTGGCGCAAAGCGCCGGCCAGCGCGAGCGGTTTCTGCAAGCCGGCGCGCCTCCGGCAAACATCACCGTCGCCGGAAATCTGAAATTCGATTCGCGCCCAACGTCTCTTCCCGCCGATTCCCCAATCGCGCAGTTTCTTGGTCGCCGTTCCGGCCCGATCTGGGTGGCTGCCAGCACCACCGCCGACGACAAACTCGCGGAGGAAGACATCCTCATTGATGCCGCGAGACAACTTCCCGATTGGACGCTTGTCCTTGCGCCACGCAAACCCGAACGCTTCGACGAAGTGTCCGCGAAACTGACCCGCTCTGGCCTGCCGTTCGTGCGCCGGTCGCAGTTGACCGACGAAGCTTCTGCCGCAATCCTGCTGCTCGACACTATCGGCGAACTCAGCGGCGTCTTCGCGCTGGCGGACGTAGTATTCATGGGCGGGACCATCGCCGATCGCGGCGGTCACAATATTCTGGAACCTGCGTTCTTCGCTAAGCCCGTGATCGTGGGTCCGCATATGGAGAATTTCCGCGAGATTGCACGCGACTTCATGGAACACGGCGCGTTGATTGAGCTTACCGACCCCGCAAGTTTGGCCGCCGCGGTGCGCGATGCCGCAAGCGACATCGGCATCGGTCTGCGCGCCCGAACTTGCGCCGAAGCGCGGCAGGGGGCCAGCGCTCACGCCGCAAGCGCCATCGTCTCGCTGTATGCGCGCTCCTTCACCTGCAATCTCAAGAACCTCTTTAAGCGAATCGTCGCCACGCCTTTCTCGTGGATCTGGGCAGCGGGCAGCCGCGCAAAACAAGCCCGCGACCTTAGAAAGCAGCGCACGCTGAAGACACTTACGATCAGTGTCGGCAACATCACCGTCGGCGGCACCGGCAAGACGCCGTTTGTGCTCGAGTTGGTCGATCACATCCGCGAATCGGGCCTCATTCCGGGCATCCTCAGCCGCGGCTACGGACGCCGTTCGCATCATGAACAGCTCGTCCTCGCCGCCGGTTCCTGCGCCGACGTCGGCCACACTGGCGACGAGCCGCAGATTCTGCTGCGCTCCGGCATCGCGTGTATCGGAATCGGCAAAGATCGCTATAAGTCCGGGCTTCTTCTCGAAGAGCGTTTCCATCCGGACGTGCTGGTGCTCGACGATGGATTCCAGCATCTGCGGCTAGGGCGGCATCTGGATATCGTCCTGATCGATGCGCTCGACCCACTCGGAAGCTGCCGCATCGTACCGGTGGGACGCCTACGCGAGCCGCTCGATGCGCTGGCGCGAGCGGACCTGTTCGTCATCACGCGCGCCGAGTGCGCCCGGAACCTCGACGCCATTGAGCACCGGCTTCACGAGCTCAACTCCAAGGCGCCAGTCTTTCGGTCGCGCGTGGTGCCGCGGCACTGGGTCGATCTGGTCACTGGAGATCGCTTCCCGCCCACCGAATTGCCGGCCGGGAAATCGGTCGCATTTTGCGGTCTTGGCAACCCGAGTTCTTTCTGGCGTACACTGCGGCGCCTTGGCATCGAGCCCGTCGATTGCGTCGAGTTCGGCGACCACCACCCCTACACTCCGCGCGAGGTATTGCGCCTGAGCCAGCAAGCCGCATCGCAGAAGGCCGAAATGCTGCTGACCACCGAGAAGGATCTGGTCAATCTATGCCAGCAGTGCGACACGATCATCCAACCCATGCGCCTGCTATGGCTCAAGATCGGCGTCGAGATCGAGAGAGAGTCCGAATTTTACTCGGTGCTCGAGAGCCACTTCTCTCTTAAAAAGTAGCTGCTTTACGCGAGCGCCAGATTGGGCTGCGCCGACGCCGCAAAATCCGCAAACTCGCCGCGTTTGTATTTCGGAAACGCAGCCGCCGCGATCATCACCGCGTTATCCGTCGAGAATGCCGGCGATGGAAAATGCACTTCGCATCCGAGACGGGTCTCCTGCGCCGCTGCCCGCAGTCCCGAATTGCAGGCTACTCCGCCCGAGACGATCGCGCTTTGGGCACCGATGGAATCCGCCGCGACGCGCGCCCTCCGTAGAAGCTCCTCGATGACCGCACGTTGAAAGCTGGCGAGAAGATCAAGCGTCTTTGGCGGCGTGACTCGCCGCCACTCGTTCGTGGACGGCCGCGGGTTCTCGGCGAGCAGCGCCTTCCTCTGCGCGATTTCTTCTGCCATGTCCCGCGACTCGACCCAACGCAGCACCGCGGTCTTCAACCCGCTGAAGCTGAAGTCCAGCGCGTTGCCCTTCATCTTGGCGAACGTGAACGGCACGGCGCGCGCATTTCCAAATGGCGCCAACCGGTCGATCACCGGGCCTCCCGGATACCCGAAACCCAGCAGCTTTCCAACCTTATCGAAAGCCTCGCCCGCTGCATCGTCGCGCGTACGCCCGAGCAGCCGGTAGACACCATGCTCCTGCACTTCGAACAGGTGCGTGTGCCCGCCGCTCACCACGAGCGCCAGCGCGGGAAACCGCACCGGATGTCCATCTCTGAGCGACTCCAGGACCACCGCATGAATGTGCCCTTCAATGTGATTAACGCCAATGAGCGGCAGCTTGCAGGCAAAGCAGATGGCCTTGGCGAACGTCAGCCCGACCAGCAGCGACCCGGCCAGCCCGGGTCCCACAGTCGCCGCAACCGCGCTTAAGTCGTTGTACTCCACGCCTGAGTGCTCCATGGCCGAGCGCACCACCGGAACGATGGCGCGCAGGTGCTCGCGCGAAGCCAGTTCCGGAACCACGCCGCCATACTTGCCGTGAGTGTCGAACTGCGACGCAACTACCGACGAAAGAATGGAGATCTCGTTTTCCACCACCGCTGCCGCGGTCTCGTCGCACGACGATTCGATCGCCAGTATGCGAACGGCCACCTCGCTACTCCGCTTCTTTCTCGGCCTCTTCTCCGGACTCCACAATATCTCCCTTGGTGAACAGAATCCCTTGGAGAATCTCGCGCCATTTGGGAGTCTGGCGCAGGAGGAATTCCAGATCCATTCCAAAATGCTTGAACTCCTCCTTTTGCGCGTCGACCATGATGGCTTTCGCGGCCTTGTTCTTCTCAACAGAAATGCGCTGCTGGTACCAGTTGATCGCCTGTGCTTCTTCAATCATTCCTTGGATCATGCGGGCGAAGGTGCGTGTCGCTTCGGATAGTTCGGATGGTGGTTCGTGGTATTGCTCAGTGGCCATTTCTAAAAGGTAACCCAGACTCGCATCGGCCGAAACTGGCTGTCGGATTGCTTAAGAAGCAACTATGACGCGTTGGTGGTTAGTTATTCTTACTTTTGTTTGCATTTCCGGATTGCAGGCAGCGGACTTCGAAGCCGGCTTAAAGGCATACCAGTCAGGCGATTACGCCGCTGCGTTGAAGGAGTTTCAGCCGCTCGCCGAGCAAGGCGTGCGCAACTCCCAATACAATCTCGGCCTTATCTACGCCAGAGGTCAGGGCGTGAAACAGGATTACGCCGAAGCCGCGAAGTGGTATCGCAAGGCGGCCGAGCAGGGAGTCGTCGAAGCCGAGTACAACCTTGGCATGCTGTATAGCTCAGGCAACGGAGTGCCGAAGGATGCTGCCGAGGCCATGAAATGGTTCACCCAAGCCGCTGAAAAGGGCGACGTGAAAGCCGCGAACAATGTCGCCACGTTTTATGACGAAGGCGAGGGTGCCTTCAAGAACAAGGCCGAAGCCGTCAAATGGTATCTCAAAGCCGCCGAGCAGGGCGTCGCGAACGCCCAGTTTAATTTGGGGGTAATGTACGACACGGGTCAGGGCGTGCCCGTCAATTACGCGGAAGCGGTGAAGTGGTATCACAAGGCGGCGGAACAGAATAACGAAGGCGCCTTGTGCAATCTGGGTATCCTTTACTACAACGGTCAGGGTGTCAAGCTCGACCGTGTGCGGGCGCATGAGTATTTCTTGCTGGCGAAGGCCGGCGGAGACCCTCGTGCCGATAACTTCATGCAACTCACCACCGAGAAGCTGACGAAGAAGCAGTTGGCACAGGCTGCTGAGATGGCCGGCACCTGGAAGCAGGCGCACGTATCGAAACCGGCAGCGCCGTCTGCTCCCGCAGTGGAAGTAGCTTCGACTGCCGCGCCGGCAACGACCCCGTCGGCAGCCGCGCCGGCCGTTGCAGCTAAAGTGTCTCTGCCACCATCCGAACCCACTCCTTTGGCCGCTCCCGCTCTAATTGCCGCCGCACCGCAGTCCTCGAAATCCGTCTGGACCGGCGTCGAGCGCGTTGTTGCGGTTGGCGACATCCATGGCGATTACGAGCAGTTAACGGCGGTTTTGCGTTCTGCTCTGGTGATCGACAATTCGGATAACTGGGTGGGCGGGAAGACTCACCTCGTGCAGACCGGCGATGTTCTGGACCGGGGTCCCGACGCGCGCCGCGTGATGGATCTGCTGATTAAACTGGAGACGCAGGCTCAGGCGGCAGGCGGCCATGTCCACTGCCTTCTAGGAAGCCACGAAGCCATGAATCTGTATGGGGATTTGCGCTTTGTCGCGCCCGCCGAATTTGAAGAATACCGCGACACTAACTCCGAAAAGCTTCGCGACACTTTCTATCGGCAGTATCAGTCGCAAGTCTCCAAATCCAACCAGGGTAGAGACAATCCCGCTGCCGAAATGCCGCGCGACGAGTGGCTCGCCAGCCATCCGCTTGGCCTTTACGAAATGGAAGCCGCTTTCACGACAGAAGGCAAATACGGCAAATGGCTGCGCTCGCTAAATTCCGTGATCAAGATCAACAACAACCTGTTCGCCCATGCCGGCCTCAGCCCAAAGTACACCCGCTACACCCTTGATGAAATTAACGACAGCGTGCGCGCCGAATTGAACAATCCAGCGCAGCTCCACGGCGGCATCGTCACCGATCAGGAAGGTCCGTTCTGGTACCGCGCCTTGGCACGCGGCGATCAGCAGCAGATGGAGCCGGCTCTTGAAAAGGTTCTCGCGCATTTCGATGCAGCGCGTGAAATTGTAGGGCACACGACTGTCGACATCATCACTCCCCGTTACAACGGCCGCTTGATCCTGATCGATGTTGGCCTGCCGCGGGTTGAAGAAAATACCGGGCGCCTGGCCTGTTTGCTGATCCAGGACGGGAAGCCAGTGGCCCTCCATGAAGGTGCCAAAGTAGAGCTTCCCACCGACGACGACGGTCCCGACATGCTGCGCTATTTGAAACAGAGTGCGGCCGCGGATCCGGCCCCTTCCCCGTTGTTGCCGCGCATCGCCGCCATCCAAGCTAAACTCGGCGTGCAACCGACGCCGTAGGATTAATCGGTAAACGAAGATGCTTCCAAATATTGCGTGATAAGCTGACCGTCGGCGTCGTCATCTACACTCAGGACAACCGGTTTACGACTTAAGCCCATTGACTAATCCCTTGCACCCGACAACACCTGTCATGTGTGAATTCGGCCTTATCGTACAATGTTCACGTATGCAGTTACAGAAAATCTTTTTCGCCGCCCTATTAATATGTCTTTCGCTTACCTGTGTTGAAGGCCAACAGCTCAAAAGTACACCCGGTTTTGATTCGGCGGCTATCGATAAGTCGCTAAATCCGTGTGAGAATTTTTATCAATATTCCTGCGGGACTTGGATAAAGAACAACCCCATTCCGTCCGATCAGGCCGTCTGGGGCCGTTTCCAAGAACTGCACGAGCGCAACCAGACTATTCTTCGCCAGATTCTCGACAAAGCTTCGGCCTCATCCAACCGCAATTCGGTCGATCGGAAGATCGGCGACTATTATGCCGCCTGCATGGATGAAGCGGGAATCGAGAAGAAGGGGATCTCGCCTCTCGAACCCGAGCTGAAACGGATCGCCGCTTTGAAAAGCCGCGCTGCGTTTGACGAGGAAATCGGGCGCCTTCACGAAATGGGCGTGAATGTTCTGTTCAATTTCAGCGCCACGCAGGATGCCAAGAATTCCGATGAGATCATCGCCGCCGCGGACCAGGGCGGCATGGGGCTTCCCGACCGCGATTACTATCTCAAAATCGATGCGAAATCGGTAGAGACGCGCGACAAGTATCTCGCGCATGTCCAGAAAATGTTTGAGCTCCTGGGCGAGTCTTTGGAAAAATCCAAGAGCGACGCCGCCACCGTGATGAAGATCGAAAGTGCCTTGGCCAAAGCAGCTCTCGACAACGTATCCAGGCGGGACCCGCAAAAGACTTATCATAAGCTCACCAAGGCGGAACTTGCCGCCCTGGCGCCTTCATTAGAATGGCAGCGCTATTTCAATGTCATTCGCGCCGCCCCAATCGCCAGCATCGACGTCACCGAGCCCGAGTTTTTCAGGGGCGTCGAAGCTCTGTTGAAGACAACTCCGCTCGAAGATTGGAAACCGTATCTCACCTGGCACGTGGTCCACGCCGCCGCGCGCCTGTTGCCTTCTAAATTTCTGAATGAAAATTTCGAGTTTTATGGCAAAACGCTCACCGGAGCGAAAGAGTTGCGGCCGCGTTGGAAACGCTGCGTCGATGCGACCGATAGCGATCTCGGCGAGGCGCTGGGCCAGGCTTACGTCGAAAAGACTTTCGGTGCCGAAGGCAAAGAGCACACCCTGAAGATGGTTCACCAACTCGAAGATGCGCTCGCGACCGATATTCAAAGTCTGGATTGGATGACGCCGGAAACCAAGGTAAAAGCAATGGAGAAGCTGCATGCCATTGCGAACAAAATCGGCTATCCAGAGAAGTGGCGCGACTACTCCGCGCTGAAGGTGGTGAGCGGCGATGCGCTCGGCAACTCCGACCGCGCCAATGAATTTGAGTTTCACCGGCAATTGGGCAAGATCGGCAAGCCTGTCGATCGCTTGGAATGGCAGATGACGCCTCCAACCGTGAATGCGTATTACGATGCGCAGATGAATAACATCAACTTCCCCGCCGGCATCCTGCAGCCGCCTTTTTACGACAGCAAGCTCGACGATGCAGTCAACTTCGGCGGAGTCGGCGCGGTCATTGGGCATGAGCTGACGCATGGCTTCGACGATCAGGGCCGTCAATTCGATGCCAAAGGAAATTTGAGCGATTGGTGGACCCCGAAGGACGCCGATGCTTTTCTGACGCGCTCGGCCTGCATTGTCGACGAGTACTCCGGCTTCACGGCAGTCGACGATGTGAAGCTGAATGGCAAGCTGACGCTCGGTGAAAACGCCGCTGACAATGGCGGCCTGCGCATCGCCTACATGGCCCTGATGAAAGATCTGGCGGGGAAGACGACGCCCGAAATCGACGGCTTCACGCCCGCGCAGCGCTTCTTCCTCGGATGGGGGCAGGTGTGGTGCACCAATGAGCGCGATGAAGCCAAGCGCCTGCAGGCCCAGACGAATCCGCACTCGCTGGCCGAGTACCGCGTGAACGGCAGCGTCCAGAACATGTCCGAATTCGCCACGGCATTCGGCTGCACGGCCGGCCAGCCGATGGTGAGGGCTAAGGCGTGCCGCGTCTGGTAACGGTTATCCGGTGACCGGGCGCTTGCGGTGCCAATCCGTGCGCTTCTGAAATTCGCGTCCGATCGCGATCAAGGTGTTCTCGGAAAACGGCACCCCCACAACTTGCAGCGCGATGGGCAACCCGTCGACCAACCCGCACGGCATCGATAGCGCCGGAAGTCCCGCCAGATTTCCCGCGGGGATCAGCTTGGAAAATCCCGGGTCGCTCGGCAGTGCCGCACCATCGTCCTTATCGAGCGGCTCTGCAATGACCGGGGCCGTGCCGAAGCGCGTCGGCGCAAGCAGCACGTCGATATCGGCAAACAGCCGCCGGAAATCGCGTTGCACCAGGGAGCGGAGCCGCATCGCCTTCAAGTAATCCTTCGCGGGAATTTCGAGACTTGCACGCAATCCGGCGGCCTGCGCCGGATCGGCCAACTCCTCCGCCTTGCCGCTCATTACCAGCGGCTCGAAAATCGCTCCCTCTTCCGACGAGATGATCGTACTGGTCAGCGCGCTATAGGGATAGTCCGGGAGTTTCGTCTCGACCATCTGAACACCCATCTGCCGTACCACGCCTAACGCGTCGGCGAAGGCGCCGCGTGCCGCCGGAATAACCCATTCCGCAAAGTCCACGGGCGCAAACCCCACGCGCACGTCGGCCAGTTTGCGGGCATACTGCGGCGTGTAATAGAAGCTTTTCTTGGCCGATGCCGCATCGTTCGAGTCGGCGCCCGCGATCGCTTGGAGCACCAGGCCGCAGTCTTCGGCGCTTCGACACATTGGCCCCACCTTGTCCATGGTCCAGGAGAGCGCCATCGCGCCATAGCGGCTAACTAATCCATATGTCGGGCGCAGCCCCGTTACACCGCAGTAAGCCGACGGAGTCAGGATCGAACCCGAGGTCTCCGACCCGAGTGCGAACGGCACTAAACCAGCCGACACGGCGCTACCCGAGCCGCTCGACGATCCGCCCGACCAGTTCGCCCGGTTCCAGGGCGTCATCCCCGGGCCGAACATCGATGCGCCCGCGATCCGATAGCCGCCGCCGCCCGCAAGCTCCACCATCGCGAGTTTTCCGGTCAGCAGCGCGCCGCTCTTCTCGAGCTTGTTCAGCACGGTCGCCGTATACGGAAACGTCTGCGCCGCATAGGGCTTCGCGCCCCACGTAGTCGGCAGGTCGGCCACGCTCAACAGGTCTTTCGCGCCGAACGGGATCCCCTGGAGCGGCCCGCGATACCGCTCGCGTTTCAAGTCCTGATCGACCAGCTTGGCGCGCTTCACGGCATATTCGCGCATCGGCATGGCCAGTGCATTGTAGGTCGGCCCCAGCCTTTCCAAACGGTCCGCAAACGCGTGCGTCAACTCCACCGCCGATATCTCCCGCGCCTTCAGCTTCGCATTCAGCTCCGTGATAGTCGCGAAGAACAGATCCTCGGAGTATTCGACGTTTTTCTTCATGCGCGAAATACAAAAGCCGGCTCGGTCGACATCGGCAAGTCGATCTTCGCCATCGCTTCGGCGTGCGCTTTATTTCCCTCGCGCGCCTTGGCCAACAGATCCGATGGGGGCGGCGCGGTGGCCGCTGTCTGCGCCCGCGCGCCCGCGTTCGACAACACTGCCGGCGCGGCCAAGGCCCAACCGGCAATTTCCCGCCGCGTCCACATATGCCGCTTCATAGCTTCTGCTCCGTGTTCTCGCCGGCTTTGTGCGCCAGCGCTTCGAGCGCCGCTTTCTCCATCACCGCGCGCGGCGCCGTCTCTCCGGTCCAAATCTCGAACTGCCGCACCGCTTGTTCGACAAACATCTCGAGCCCGCAGATCACTTCCTTGCCCTGATCCCGGGCCTGCCGGATCAGCTTCGTCTCCAGTGGGTTGTAAACCATGTCGAAAACTAGATCCGCCGGAATTACGTCGTTGAAGAAGCTCTCGTCCGACTTCGGAAACATGCCGAGAGGCGTGGCATGCACCAGCACATCGAAATGCCCGCCTAGCGCCTGCTCCTTCGAAATGCCTTCGCCCCCGCAACTACGCGCCAGCAGCCTCACGCGGTCCGGATTTCTGCCGACTACCGAAATCTTCGCCCCCGCGTCGGACAGCGCACACGCTGCTCCCCGTGCCGCTCCGCCATTTCCCACAATCAGCACCGAGCTCTTGTTCACGCGCAAATGCTTGCCGATGGGGGCCAGGACGCCGGCCGCGTCCGTGTTCGCGCCGCGCCATTTTCCGGCCCGCTTCCACACCGTGTTTACCGCGCCAATGCGCCGTGCCAGAGGGTCCACCACATCCAAATATCGCAGCACTTTCCGCTTGTGGGGAATGGTCACGCTGAACCCTGTTATCGGCGTCGTCTCCGCGAATCCGAAGAAATCGCGCAACTGCGCGGGCGGCAGCAGGAATGGCAGATACACCGCGTCAATTCGCTTCGATTGGAATGCGCGATTGTGTACCGCGGGAGAAATAGAATGCCGCACCGGGTCCGCGATTACGCCATACACCTTCGCTTGCCGCGTGAATTTCTCAACGCGATACAAGTTGCGAAGCTGCTTGGCGCTCACTTGGCCCGCCGCCGTGCCTTCCGTCGATATCGGGGCCGCGTACGTGAAGATGCCGCCGAATGCGGGCGAGAGCACGCGGCTTGGAAATCCCAATTCACCCATCGCCAGCACAATCAGCGGTATGCGGGGGCTCTGGCGGCTCGCGGCTAATATTCGTCCCGTGTCCGAAGGCTTGCGGGCCGTAGTCACCAGCTTGTAGGCGTCCGCCGGAATGCACGTCAACCGCTTGATGATCGGGTCAATCAGGGGCGTGGTCTCAAAGTTGTGATAAGAAATGATCAACTGCGTGCGTCCCCGGAACGTACCCAGTTTCTCCGCCATGTGCTCGGCGGTTTCGATCTCCACGTCCACGGCTTGCGCCCCATGCTGCACGGCCAAGTCGAGCACGTGCAGTTGTTCATCCATACCACCGTTAAATTTGCCGTGGTTCTGATGACGACGGCACGTGGCGAGCACCGTGCAATCCGGACGCTCACTCAGAAACTCTGCGATTGCGGCCACGCCGTGTTCAGGGAAATCGAGATAGTCCAGCCGGAATTCAAGAAAAGTTTCGCCCGCATCGGCCTCGCGCCGCGCGTGCTCCAGCAGCGTCGCCACATTGGGCAAACCGAGAGCAATGCAGATCCGCGGCAATGTCCGTTTGCGCCCCATTCGCCTTCGAGGTACCTAGGATATCAGCTAACTTCCGGGGCTCCCGCGGCGGCTTGCTGCAACTGCGTCTTCCATTCATCGAGGATAGCGGCCGTCGCCGTCGTGCCGATCCGCGCAGACCCCAACCGGAGCGCGGCCAGGGCGTCCGCCAAGTTTTTAATTCCGCCGGCAGCCTTCACGCCGATGTCGTCCGGCAGCTTCGCCCGCATCGTCGTCACGTCGGCTTCGGTGTACCCGTGCGGCCCAAAACCGGTCGAAGTCACCGCGAAATCCACGTCCGCGCGCGTGCACATCCGGCACGCCACAATCTTCATCTCCTCGGTGAGATACGCGTTCTCGAAGATCACCTTCAGCATTGCGCTTTCCTTGTGGCAGGCCTCGGCGGCTTGCAACAGTTCCATCTCGACGTACTGGAATTGGCGCGACAGCAGCTTCGCCACACTGATCGTGAAGTCAATCTCGCGTACGCCGCGCCGAACCAAGTCGCGTGTCTCATAAAGCTTCGTGGCGGTGTTGGCGTCGCCGTGCGGGAAGCCTGCTACGCTTCCGACAGTCACGCCGCTGCCCGCCATCGAGCGCACCACCGCGTCCACATCGCACGGCCGCACGATCACGCAACCCACCCCGTAAGCTTTCGCCATCTCGCAGTGCGCGCTCACCTGTTGCTCGGTAAGTTCAGGCCGCAACACCGCGTGATCGATCGCCTTAGCAAGCTCTTCGTACGTGGTTACAGGTGGCGATTGCGAATCCACAGCGTCCCCCATTGCCGCAGTTGCGTGCGGATATCTTTAGCTCCGGCGAACCAGTCTTCATGATGGAAGTTGCCGAAGTTCCCGGCTCCGCGGGACTTTTCGTCCAGATCGCCAAGCGCAATATTAAGACCCATGGCGCGGTCCCCCATCGCGGTCGAATAGAATTTCCCCGGCGATACCTCCAGACAAGGATTGAAATTGACGGACCATTCGATCACGTAACCGTGTCCACCGGGCTTTACCTTCGCCGCAGATTGCTGTGCGCCCGAAAGAATCCAGCGCTGGTACGTCGCCCACGCATCGGCGTTGCTGCGCGGTTCGCCTTCCAGCAGCCCGCCTTTTCCGACGCCGCCCAATCGCGATTTGGTCAGGTTACAAACCATTTGCCAGGATGAACCGTTACCCGTCGGCTCCTCCGATCCCGACCAGTGATTGCCAGCGTTGATCAACAACTCCATCTCATCGCCGAACCACGGATATCCCTCGCGCGTCAGCTCGTGCGCTTTTGCATTCTCATTGGGGAGCCATCGCGGCGTGTCGATTCCGTACAGCACATCGTCGGTCACGTCGAATGCGAAATAGAGACGCTTGGCGTCGTGCTTCACATACCCGCGCAAGGACAGATCCTTTGGGTCGGTAGTCTTTGAAAATTGCGGAATCCAGCCGGCATTCGTGAACTGGGTTGCGTCATCCCACTCGCCGGGAGAAATCACACCGTCAATCTTGGGCGATGTGCCGCTGAACGCGTTCAATTCTCTGGGAAACTCACCCGCATGGATCGCAGCGCAACTGGCGAGCAGCAGAATCCGTAGCCGGTTCCGCATCTTGCAGCTCAATACTAGCAATGCTTTAGCGGCGTCGCCGCGCCGCGGTCTTCGGTGCCGCGGAGGCGGCCGGAGCCGGATTCAGACCCATGACCTTCAACTGCGCGCGCGCGTTCGCGGCTACGTCGCTACGCGGAAACTTATCCAGAATCGCTTGAAATTCCTTCGCCGCTTTATCCCGCTGATGCGTCTGGAATAGCGCTTTGCCCTTCATGTAGTGGGCGTCCGCGGTCTTGTTGTTGTCCTGATACTGCTCCAGCACCGCATCGAAATCCGCAATTGCCGCCTCCAGATTTCCTTGCGAGTAATGCACCTGACCGACGTAAAACTGCGCGTTCGGCGCCAAGTCCGTGTTGCCGTAGTACTTCAAATAATCCTGAAACTCGGCCAACGCGAGCTCATATTTGCCGCTGTTCATGTCACGCACAGCGCTGGGATACAGGACGCCCGCTTCCACCGGCGGCGTCCCAGTCGAACCGGATCGCTGTGGAATCGAAGAGACCGGCGGCATCGCGACCGAAGATGTCGGCGGCGGTGCTGACGGAGCCGGCATGGTCCGCAGCGCTGTCGAGATGTCGACAAGCTGCTGCTGAATCTTACCCATGCGCGACGTCAAGTCGTTAACCGCGCCCTGCAGATCCTGCACCGTATTCGTCATCGCGTCGAGCTTGGTACCGACGCCTGCCACCGGGCCTATCACTTTCGCCTCTTGCGACGCCATGCGCTCGCGCAGCGCGTTGTCGAGCACCGCCACCGACGCGCTCGCCTTGTTGGTGTTATCCAGCGTCTGCTGCAACAAAACCTGCATGGTGGCCATGCGCTCGTCGAAAGATCGCTGCAGCGTGCGCACCTCGTCCTGCAACTGCGCCACGTCCCGCTGCAGTTCGATAGTCTCTTTGTTCGCCGCCGAGGCCGCCGATTGCGACAGTACCGCCGCGACAATCAGGACCGGAATTCCGACACGCTGGCTTCTCATCTGTTCTCCCGCCTCACGCGGCGGCGACGGACTCCGCGTCCGCCCCGCCGGACCTCACGTTTTCTACTGCTTCTACTGCGCCGGTGCGAAATGCGCCCGTCGATTCTTCTGGTAGCAATCCTCCGCCGCCTCCGTGCACTGCGGACGCTCCTTGCCGTAACTCACCGTCTTCAACTTCTCCGCCGGAACGCCCAATTGCGCCAGGAAATCCTTGGCTGCGGTGGCGCGCCGATCCGCCAGACCCAGGTTGTATTCCGCCGATCCGCGCTCGTCGCAGTGCCCTTCCACAATCACGCTCGCATTCGGAAACGCCGCGAAGATGCTCTTCAACGCGTCCGCGTCTCTGGTCAGCACGGCGCGCGCGTCGTCGCGGATATCGCCCTTGTCATAGTCGAAATACGCGTCGCCCACTTCGCTCTGCAGCCGTTGGTCGAGCGTCCCCGTCGACCCCGTGTTTGCAGGGGGCGGAGGCGGCGCGGGAGCCGTCACAGTCACCGTCGTCGTGGCCATGGCTTCGCCGCCCGGACCCGATGCCCGAAGCGTGTACGTCGACGTGTCGCTCGGAATCACTTTGCGCGATCCGTTAGCAGGAACCACGCCGATGCTGTTATCGATACTGATATTGTTCGCATTGCTCACCGACCACCGCAACAGCGCCGATTGACCACGCTCAATGGTCGTCGGTTCCACTGAAAATTCCAGCACTGCGGCCTTGGCTGTCGGTGCTTCGGCCGGGTGCGTCACCGTCGGTGTGGGTGGCGGCGGCTGAATTTTCGCCTTCTTCTTGCATGCGCCGGCGAACATGGCCAGCACCAGCCCCGTCACGATCATCCCGCGTCTATATCTCGTTAACATTCAACTCCTCCAGAAAATTACCTTGCCCGGACTTTACTTTCCCCAAACCGGAAATCGGTTCGAGCCCTTTGTAGTCAGCTTCGTAACCTGAGTTCCGTCCGCCAGCATGGTCCAGATCTGCGGCGTGCCGCTCCGCGTCGACATAAATACCAAATGCCGCCCGTCGGGCGCCCAGCTCGGATTCTCATTGCGACCCGCTCCCGATGTCAGTTGATTGAACTGCCGGCTGGCCACATCCATTGTAAAGACATTGAAAGCGCCTGTCGCATATCCGCGCGTCCACGCAAACAGAATATGCTGCCCATCCGGATGCCATGCCGGATTCGATGCTTCGCCTTCGCCATTGGTCAGCCGCTCGACATCCGCGCCTTCCGCGTTCATGTGATAAATCTGCTGCGGACCCGATCGCCCCGACACGAATACCAGGTCGTTCCCGGTCTTCGGATTCACCTTCGGTTCCACTTCGATGGCATGCGAATTCGATATGCGCCGCAGCCCGCTGCCATCGATATTCGCCACGTAGATCTGCGCGTAGCCGCTGGCCGACGATGCGTAATAGAGCTGCTTCCCGTCGGGCGAAAAACTCGGTGTTGTGTTCAGCGATGCGTCCTGATTGTAAAAGGGCAGCGAGCGTCCGCTCTCCGTAGAAATGAGCGTGATCCGCGGCGTGCCCTTCGCGAAATTGGTGAAAGCCAGCTTGCCACCGTCTGGAGAAATCGCCGGCATGATCGCCAGCGATTTATAAAAAGTCATCTGTTTCTGGTTCGAGCCATCGTAATCCATTGACCAGATCTCGCGCGCGCCGGTCCGGTCCGAAACGAAATAAATCCGGCTGCCGACCAGGGAGCCGCCGCCGAATTGCGCGATAATGTCGGCCGCGAATTCGTGCGCCACCTTGCGCGCACCGTCGTCGTCCAGCGTTCCGAAGTAGCGCTTTCCGATCACCTGCGCGCTCTGCAAACTGTTCTGGCTCACGTTGTAGAGGTAGCCGTAGAGAATCAACTGGCCGCCCTGCTCCGCGGTGTAACCGAACGCAAGGTAATTCGCCGACACGGGAGGCCGCGCCCAATCCGCCATCGCAAGCCCTTGCCCGCTTGACGGTTTGAAATCTTCCGGGCGCTGGGGATTCTGCAGCGGATACATGCTCTTCGAAATTACGCGCAGCAATCCCGAACCCTGCACGTCGCCGAAGAGCGTTCCGTTGAACGAACCCATTAACGGCTGCGCTCCGCCCGTGCCGCGAAAATCGACAATCGCGATGGCCGGTCGCTCCCCACTGATCACCACTCCGATGCGCGCGTCCTGCCCTTGCAAGCTCCAAACGAACCCCGCCGCCAGCACCACTAGGAAGCCAAAAAATATGTTCTTCATTGCTTTAATTGAAACCAGAATTCGATTACTGCTGAATCTTTTTCGAACGCGCCGGGCAGCGGCGGCAGCGGATTCGCATCCAGCACGGCGCGCCTGGCCGACATATCGAGCGCATAGTTGCCGCTGCTCTGCGTGAGCTCCGCGTTCTGCACCGAGCCGTCGCGCCGGATCGTGAACGTCACCGTTGCACGCGGCAGCGCACTGCGCGAATGCACGTCGCCGGTATTCCATTTCGAGGCCACACGGTCGCGCACCTGCGCCAGATACGCGCCAAAGCGATTGCCCAATGTCGAGTTCGGCCCTACGCTGATTCCGTTGTCGCCCGGCATTCCCATATCCGGCGTCACCATCGCGGGTGCTGAAGCGCTATAGAGCTGGTTCTTGCGATAGTCGTGCGGCGGGCGGTACTTGCTCGGCGAGGTTGTCTCCGGCACTGGCTTGCGCAGAGCATCGCGCGACGGCAACTGAATCGCTTTTGGATCGGGAATCTCCTGCTTCTGCAGGCGCTTCGGTTCCGGCGGCGCTTCCGGCACCACGCTATCGGTATCGTTTGCCAGCCGGTTGATCGGCCCGGCGCGCATCGGCAAGGGCAGCGTCTTCACCGTCGTGATGCCCACCGTGCCCGCACCCGGATGCGGATCGCCGAAGTCATTCGTCTTCGAGTGAAAGACCGCCGAAAGCAGCACCGCCGCGAGAATCGACCCGTGCACCGCAAGCGATCCCGCGAACGGCTTTCCCAGTGGCTCGGGCCGGTCGAGGATGTCGCCATGGCCGGGCATTTACCTGCGTCCCGTCTCGTCGAGCGGCTGCGTCACCACGCTCACATTGAACTTGGCATCGCCCAGCGCGCTCATCACCTGCGCGCCGATGCCCCATGGTGTGTCTTTGTCCGCCCGCAGATACACCGCTTGATTGCCGCTGAAGCGCGCATGCAAAATCTGCGGCAGCTCATTGATATTCACGGCGTCTTTATTCAGAAAGATCGAACCGTCCTTAGTGATGTTGACCACCGGCAGTTCTTTGGCGCTGTCGCGGACCTTCGATACCTTCGGCACCTCCACCTCGATGCCGAACTCCATCACGTGCGCCGTAATCATGAAGATGATCAGCAGCACCAACAGCACGTCGACGAACGGTGTCACGTTGATCTCCGATATCGATGCGCCGCCGCGATAGCGCCGTCCGCCAATGCCGCCATTTACTGAAAGTGCCATCAATCGCCGAAGCTGCGCTCCGTCATATTCAAAAACTCGAGCGAAAAATCGTCCATGCGAGCGCCCATCTGTCGGATCATGGACCCGAAGTGGTTGTAGAAAATCGCCGCGGGAATCGCCGCCGCCAAACCTACCGCGGTCGCGATCAGCGCTTCGGAAATCCCCGGCGCCACCGCTCGCAAACTCACCGCGCCCTGCTCGCCCAATCCGTGGAACGATCGCATGATGCCCATCACCGTTCCCAGCAGCCCGATGAATGGCGATACCGACGCCGTCGTCGCCAGCCAGCTCATGTTGTGCTCCAGCTTGGCAATCTCTTCGCTCGCGCCCAGTTGCAGCGTACGCTCGACCGCGGGCTTGTTGCTCACGCTGCCCCGCTGCTTAACCTGCCGATCGATCTCTTCATAACCGAAATCGAAAACCGATACCAGCGGAGACGGGCGGAACTGCTCGCTCGCCACCATCACCGCTTCCAGCCCGCTCGCCTTCCGAAACGCCCGCAGGAAACGCGCGTCGGCCGCCCGCGCTTTGCGGATAGCGCTCCACTTCGAGAAGATGATGGTCCAGGAAAAAATCGAGAACGCCAGCAGCAGAAGGAGAATGGCCATGTTCAGCGGGGGCGTTTTTCCCACCATGTCCCAGTAATCCGATTGCAGCAACGCCAGTCCGAACGGGGAAAACTTCAATCCTGCTCCTGTTCCAATGCTCATTATAAGACGCCGAAAACTTCACCTCTAGTTTACGCACTCCGAAACAAATCCGCACTGAATTGTTTTATTGAGTGTGGCTCTATAATCACAACGGATGCTCCTCGAACTGGCGCTGGAGAACTATGCCGTGGTCGACCGGCTGCGCGCGCAGTTCCACGCCGGCCTCAACCTGTTGACCGGAGAAACCGGAAGCGGCAAATCCATCGTGGTGGATGCTCTCGGACTGCTGCTCGGCGCCCGCGCGTCTTCCGATATGATCCGCTCCGGCGAAACGCGCGCCCGCATCACCGGCCGTTTCGAGCTTACTCAAAGCCCTGCCCTGCACGCCCTTCTCGAGCCCGCCGGGATTGAACTCGAAGACGGCGAACTCCTGATCGAGCGCGAGATTCTGGCCAGCGGCAAATCGAGGGCGTATGTCGGCAGCCGCCCCGTTTCCGCCGCGCTGCTCAAAGATCTCGCGCCGCATCTGGGCGATATTCACGGCCAGCACGATCAGCAGCTTCTTTACGTCGCCGACGCGCAACTCGCCATGCTCGACGCCCACGCGCGTGCCGCCGAGCTGCTTTCCGAAGTGCGCGATCTCTATCGAAACTGGCGCGCTGTCGGCGCCGAACTCGCCGCGATCGAAAGCACGGAGCAGGAAAAGCTTCGATTGCTCGATCTCTGGACCTTTCAGCGCAAAGAAATCGAATCCGCGGCGCTGCACTCGGGCGAAGACGTCGCGCTCGAAGAAGAGCGGCGCGTGCAGCACAACATCGGCCGGCTGCTGGAGAATAGCGGAGCCGCCTTCGCCGCGCTCTATGACGCGCCCGAATCCGCGTACGCCCTCGCCCGCGTGGCTGCGAAGCGGCTCGACGATCTCTCGCGCATCGATACCGGCCTCGCCGAAATACGCCAAACTCTCGAGCCTGCGATCATCGCCATTCAAGAGGCGTCCTATGCGTTGCGCGACTACCTCGGCCATTTGGAAGCCAACCCCGCGCGCCTGGAAGAAGTGGAGACGCGCCTCGCCGCTATCGAAAAATTGAAGCGCAAATACGGCGGCACCGTCGAGCAGATTCTCGAATTCGCGAACACCGTGCGCGCCCAAATCGAAGCCGTCGAGAACGCGGGCGAGACCATGGACCGGCTCAAGCGCAAACGCGATGCCATCGCGCGCGATTATGAAGCGGCCGCGGGCAAGCTCACCCGCACTCGCGAGAAAGCAGCCGCCACGCTCGCCAAGGCCGTCGAAAAAGAGCTTGCCTCGCTCGCGATGGAACGCACCGTTTTCCGCATCGCCATCGAACCCGCGCCGTGGTCGGACGCGGGCCGCGATGCCGTGCGCTTTCTGGTTTCCCCAAACGTCGGCGAAGAGCCACGCCCGCTCGACAAAATCGCTAGCGGCGGCGAGATTTCACGCATTGCTCTTGCGCTGAAAACCTGTCTCGTAGGCGCGGATCCCAATCATGGGCCGGCGCGCACTTTGGTCTTCGATGAAATCGACACCGGAATCGGCGGCAGCGCGGCTGAAGGCGTTGCGCGCCGGCTGCGCAAACTCGCCGCCGCCAACCAGGTTCTTTGCGTAACCCATCTCGCTCAGATCGCCTGCTTCGCCGATCATCATTACCGCGTGGAAAAAAGCGAATCCGCCGGTCGCACGGTGACGCGCATGGAAGAGCTGTCGAATGACGCGCGGCGCACCGAAATCGCCCGGATGTTATCCGGCCACAAGCTCACGCCGGAAGCCGTCAAGCATGCCGACCAGTTGATCAAAGCCGCAGCGCATACTTGACCGCTTATACTTGACGACGTGCGATTCTCCCTCTTGCTCGGATTGGCGTCTGCCACGTTACTCTCCGCCGCCGAACCCGAGTTCATCGCCCATACCATTGCGACCGATCTGACCGGCGGCTACCAAGTGGTCGTCGCCGACATCAACAACGACGGACGCCCGGACTTGATCGCGCTCGCCAGCGGGCTGCCCGATCTGCTCTGGTTCGAAAATCCCGGCGCCCCCGACCGTCCTTGGCCGCGACATGTCATTGCGAGCGGCTTCAGCCACATGATTAACGCCGCCGCATACGATTACGATGGCGACGGCATCCCCGAAATCGTTCTCGCCCACGAGTTCGCCAATGAAGCCAAGAAAAGCACCGGCATCCTCTCCTTGCTGCACCACCAAGGCGACCCGCGCCAGCTGTGGAGCGTGCGCGAAATTGACCGCCTCACTACCTCGCACCGTCTATGCTGGGCCGACCCTTTCGGGGATGGCAAAAAGGTCCTGGTCAACGCGCCTTTAACCGGCCCCAACGCCGAAGCGCCCGCCTATCACGATCACGTTCCGCTGGTCTTTTATCGCCCCGGTGAGTGGAAGCGCGAAGAGATCAGCCGCGCCAATGAAGGCATCCAGCACGGAATCTTCATCACGGATTGGGACGGCAAACACCGCGACGCCATTCTGACCGCAAGTTTCTCGGGCATCCATCTCTATCGGGCCGGCAAATCCCGCGGTTGGTCCCGCGAAGAAATCAGCGCCAGCGGAGCCAGCGACATCGCCGTGGGCCATCTTGGGAAAACCCGTTTCATCGCGGCCATCGAACCCTGGCATGGCAACCAAGTCGTGATTTACCGGCAGGATTCGAAAGCGTGGACGCGAACGGTCGTCGACGATTCACTGGTTGACGGCCACACCATCGTTACTTTGGGAGATTGGGTAGTTGCCGGATATCGCGGTGCCGGCCATACCGTCAACCTGTATACGCCGGATGACAAATCCGCCATCCGCTGGACCAGGCACGTTTTGGACAACGGCGATATGGCCGCCGCCTCTTGCGCTGTGGCAGACCTCAATGCGGATGCCCGTCCGGACATAGTCTGCATCGGTTCAGGAACCAAAAACCTGAAGTGGTATGAGAACGCGGGCAAAAAATAAGGGCTTGTGTCTTTGAAACACAAGCCCTGGGGTAAGCCGGAGAACAGGAGGAACATGCTCCAACTTCAAACAACTATGAGTTGTAAATCGGCGGCGATCTCATAAACTTTAGGGCCGAATCCAAAAAAACGCTCGCCCTCAGTATGCGCCCTTCAACATCACCACAGCCCCCACCGTCCTCGCCAGAATGTGGATATCCAGCCATAGCGACCAGTTCCGGATGTAGTAGATGTCCAGCATCTTTTGCACGCTCAAATCGCCATTGCTCCGGGCCGAGACCTGCCACAATCCGGTGAGCCCCGGGGGAACCTTGGTGCGCAACTCGCGAAAGTCGCGATCGAACCCCTCCAGGTGATAGTGCGGGAACGGCCGCGGACCAACCAGGCTCATCTTCCCCGTAATCACCATCCAGACCTGCGGGAGTTCATCCAGACTCGTGCGCCGCAATATCCGTCCGATCCCCGGAATGATTCGCGGATCGTTCCGCAACTTGAAATAATGCTTCCATTCCTCGCGCGCGGCGTCATTCTTCAGCAGATAATGCTTCAGCAGCTCGTCCGCATTGGGGAGCATGGTCCGGAGCTTGCGAATCCGGATGGTCTTGCCGTTTTCGCCTTCCCGGTCCTGATAGTAGAATGCCGGCCCCGGGCTCGCGCTCTTGATCCACAGCGCAGCGATGCCGACGATGGGGAGCGCAAGCACACCGAGAATGGTCCCCATCACCACGTCCATCACGCGCTTCAGCCACTGGTTCATCGGGCTGAGTAAGTTCTGGCGAACCTCCAGGCCGAGGATGCCGCCGAGGTCGCGCGTGGTCACCCACAATGTCGCAATCCCAAAAAGGTTCGGGATGACTGTCAGATGGCTGAACGTCGCACCCCAGTGCTCAATCACGTGCACCAGCCTTTCGCGGTCGACCCCCGCCATCGCTACCAGCGCGTGCCGGATGTTCAACTCGCGGGCCAGCTCCGGTGCGCGGTCCAGGCAGCCCGCCACCACCACGCCGCCGCATTCGCCATGCTTCGACTCATCGTCATCCAGGCAAACCACCGGCTTCAGCCCGAGGCTCGGCTGATGCCGCAAGCTCTCGATCACCAGCGTAGCTGTCCGTCCCGCGCCCAACACGAGCACCGGAATTCCCCACCATGGCTTACCGGCGTAAAGATATCGGAAGAACGCCCGGTTCAGCGGAACCAGGATCGCAATCAGCACCAATGACGATATGAACAAACCGCGCGAATACCCGTTGATGTCGCGGACGAAGAAATTCACTGCCGTCATGATTAGCGAAACCAGAACGGTGCCGAGCGTAATGCGCCGCAACTCCTCCACGGGACCGAGTTTTCCCGCCCCATACAGCCCCAAGCCCGCGTATACCATCGGCAAGAACGCCACCGATAGCCAGATTGCGAAGTCTTGCTCCAGACCGATCGCCGGATGAATCCAGCTCCAAAATACCAGCGCCAGACCGCGCGCCAGCAGCACCGCGATCACGTCCGCCACAAACAGCATCAGCGACGTTGCGAGCGGCGATGCCGAGGAGACCAGCACGCGGTCGGAGGTCGTCGATGGAGTAGAAACCCGCGGCTGAGCGGCTATCTCGCTCTCGATCTGAGCGGTTTTCGATGGACCGGGCATCATAGAAGAGGCTGGGCTCCCGTATAAAAGCTAATTAGCTCTGAACCCCGCGGCGGCCGAATACTCTCTGTCACGATCTTCGGATAATCGCGCTTTCCGCCCCCTTTTGTCACCTGTCCAGGGGATTTTTTCACACTGATATGCGCCCATCGCGCATATGGACCGTGCGATCTCCGAAATCGGCGGCTTCCGGATTGTGCGTGATCATCAGAATAGTCTGCCCCAAACGCTTATTCAAATCGCGCAGAAGGCTTAGGACAGCCTGTGAATTCTCGGTGTCCAGATTCCCGGTCGGCTCATCGGCCAGCAGTATCGCCGGACGGTTCACAACCGCGCGCGCGATGGCCACCCGCTGCTGCTCCCCGCCGGAGAGTTCGCTGGGTTTGTGGTCCAGCCGCTGCGCGATGCCCAGCATCTCGAGCGTTTTTTGAAATTGCGCATCATTCCCGTTCGAGTTCCCCGAAATAAACCGGGAAACTTCAATGTTGTCCGCGGCTGTCAGGTTCGGAAGTAAATTGAACTTCTGGAACACGAAGCCGACTGACGTCTTGCGCAGCTTCGTTCGTCCGCTGTCGGTCAGTTTTGCCAGATCCTGACCGGCGACTTGAACCGTGCCCGCCGTCGGCGGAGTCAGCCCGCCGATGATGTGGAAAAGCGTCGATTTCCCCGATCCCGAGGGTCCAACGACCGACAGGAATTCGCCCTCCGGTACTTCTAAATCGACACCGCGCAAGGCTTCGACATCTACCTTGCCTACCCGGTAAACTTTGCGCAGCCCGTGGACCGAGATAATCGACCTATTCATACGCCAAGGCCTCGATCGGGTCCTGTCGCGCTGCCGTCAATCCCGGATACAGGCCGCCGAGCAGCGCCGCGCCCACCGCAATCAGCCCCGCAATGGGCCACCATCCGGGCACAATCGCCTGCGGCAATGATGCCGGCACGAACACCGCCAGTAGGGCCCGCGTACCGAAGCTCAGCACGATCCCGAGCACCGTACCGCCGAAGCCGAGAAACAGCGCCTCCGCCAAAATAATCTGCAAGATAAACCATTTCGACGCGCCCAGCGACTTCAGAATCCCGATTTCGCGCGTGCGCTGCAGCACCGCCATGTACATCGAGAGGCACACCACCGCGAACGCAATCACCACGGCGATCCCGACGATCACGTTGATGAAGGGCCGCAGACCGGGCACGTTGTCGACCGACGTGAGCGATATCAGTTGCTCCATCGGCATGATCGGATATTCATCGCCCAGCTTGGCTTTCAAGCTGCTCACGACTTCAGGAATATTCTTGGGATCGTCGACTTTAAGATAGATTTGGCTGATGCGGTTGCGGTTTGCCGTCAGTTCCTGCAGAATGCCGATCGGCAGAAATATTCGCGACAGTTTCCCCGGCGCCACCACCCCCGCCACGTGCCACGGCCGGTTCAAAAGCTGTGTGGTGTCGCCGGCGTGAACCTTGCGCTGCTGCGCGTAATATTGGTCGATCACGATGTCGTCTGGCCGCTCGAACGTGTGCCCTTCGAGAAACGTGAAACCGCCGCTCATCTTGTTGAAGGCATCGACGTCGATGCCGGTGACAATCTCGAGCATCCCGCCCGCGCCGTGGTTCACGGTCCCGGTTGCGAGTTTCACGTGGGGCCATTTCGCCAGCATGGGAACCAGCGCCTCTGGCAGCGGCGCGCCACTGAACGACAGCATCGTTGTTCCCGGCGCGCGCACAATTACGTCCGCGCCTACGCCGCGCGACCGCTTGGCGGATTCATCAATGATGCCCTGGCTTAGCCCGACCAACGTGAGAATCAGGGTGACCGGAACTCCGATCAGCAGAATGCTGAGCATCGACCGCATGGGCCGATGCTTTACGTTTTCAATTACTAGTTTGGAAATCACTTCTTCTCGGCCTTGGGCGCGCCCAGCACTTCCAATTGCGATCCTTCCGGCTGTTCCAGCGTGAACTTGTCATCGCCAAGGGACGGGTTCATCTCGATCTTCACCACCCGCATCACCACGCCATAGCCGTCCTTCGGCCGGTTGATATCGATGCTCGCCGGAAACGGAACGCCGCCGTACGACTGCCAGTCCGAGTAGCGCGTATCGCTCAAAATAGAACCGGCCTCGTCGAACGCTTCCTGCCGCACGATGCGCAACGACAGCCGGTCGAACCAGATGTTGCGCTTCATCGTGAGCGACTCATCGGCGTTCTTTCGAATGATGTGCAGAATGTAAAACGCGTTTGTCTCGTCGGTGAAATCTTCAAGCGCCGGCAGCTCCCCGGTAGTGTCCGGAGGACGGATCAGCATGGCGTTGAGGAATGCCTCCGGCCGAAGGTTTTCGAGTTGGTTGGTTTTCGAAAGAGGCGAATCCTCGCGGCCCTCGATGAAACGGTTCCTAGACGGGATATAGAGCCGGAAAAGCGGCCCGATCGAGGTCATGTCGAACGCCTTGCTGCGGACCACGGGATACAGCCCTACGATCCGGATGCTGTCGGGAGCGCGGAACAGAATGTAGGCGCGAACATCTTTATACTCCGTGATCTCGCCCTTGTAGACGCTGCCCACGGCCGGGGTCAAATCGACCGTGGCGTTGAAGGAACGCGTGCTTGAATAGAGGTCGACGATGCGCTTCAGAAGCTGCTCTCTGGATGCCGTCGCGAGGGTGCGATCGGGCTTCGCGCCCTGCCGCGTGATCAAGCGGCGGCGCGACACGCAAGCCGTCAAAGACAGCAAGGCCAGACAGACCCCTGCGAACGCCGCGAACCGGCGCAAATGGCACATTGGTAGATGTTAGCGCGGTACCGGCTTCCGCCAGCCCGTTTCTAAACAACCCCTTTCAAACCGTGCGTGCGGTTTTCCCGCACACGGCTTAACGATGATCTTACTGGTGTGGCTTGCGCCGGGTATTTCACGGTGCCGCGCAGTTGATACAAGCCCATACTCACAAACCTTTCATGGGTCCACTTCTCAAACCGACCTGCTCGCTGTCCTCCACGCCGGATCATCCAGCGCGTCAGGCGCGACCACACATAGCTGTCGAGTTGGTTGAATTTCCGTTCGGCATTCCCCCTCCGGAAGTAGTTTTCCCATCCCCGGAGCACGGGATTGAGCGTCGCGATGATCTGCTTCACGTCCTTCCCGCTCTGCCGCGAACCGGTCAACTCATGCACGCGTTCCCGTACTCGCTTCATGGCCTTGGGCGACGGCCACCGCTGCATAAAATGCATGCGCGGGTTCCGTTGGATGCTCCGCTTCTTTCGAATCGTGCAGCCCAGAAACACAAAGCTTTCTTTCCCACGGCTCAAGTCCACCATGCGCGTCTTCTCCGGATGCAGTTTCAGACCCAGCCGGTTCATCACCAGCCCGATCCGCCGAAGCGCTTCCCTCGCCTGCGACTCCGTCCGGCACATCGCCACGAAATCATCGGCATACCGTACCAGCACTCCCAGCGACGAACATCGTGCCGCCCAGATCCGGTCCAGTTTATTCAGGTAGATGTTGGCCAGCAACGGCGAGATCACTCCGCCCTGCGGGGTTCCCGCCAGCGTCTCTCTCACCGTGCCGGCTTCCATCACTCCGGCTTCCAACCATTGGCGTATTAACTTCAATACCCTTCGATCCGAGATTCGCTCCTTCACCAGTTCGATCAGTGTATTTCGATCGATCCCGTCAAAGTAGCCTTGAATGTCCGCATCCACGACAAAGCTGTGACCCCGGTTGCCCGCCTCGCGGATCGCTTCCAGCGCCTGTGTCGCACTCCTCTTCGGGCAGAATCCATAGCTGCATGGCTGGAAATCCGCTTCGAAAATCGGTTCGATCACCAACTTCGCCGCCATTTGGATCACCCTGTCCCTTACCGTCGGTATTCCCAATGGCCGCTGCTTCCCGTCTGCTTTCGGTATCCACCGCCGCTTCACCGGTGAAGGACGATATCGGCCTGCCTTGAGCTCAGCCTGTATCCCTTCGAGAAACCGCGTCACTCCCTGTTCCTCGATGGATCGTAGCGTGGTTTCATCCACGCCCGCCGCCCCCTTGTTGCCGCGCACTCGCTTCCACGCTTCCCACAGAACGTCACTTCTGTAGATCCGGTCATACAGCGCGTGAAACCGCCGCGTCTTCCTCGACTTGGCACACACCCATAGCCCGGCGTTGGAGTTGTCGTACTTTACCAATGGGGTTATTGGCCGTTTCCAGCATGCCCTCGGACTCCCTCCCGGCTCCGTGCGCTTTCAGCCTTCCGGCTTTATACACCCGGTCTTTGCCCGACTTGGCTGCCGGGTAGGGTCGCTCCTGTTCCGCGTTCTTCTCTAGAAACGTGCCGCCGCTCTCTACCCCGGATAGGTCCAGCAGTCGTTCCGGTCTGGACTGCTGTCTGTTGCCTTCGCCGCGATATGACCGGCTTGGCCCTTTCCAACACCTTTCGGCTGATAATATGACTTGGCTGCAGCGTTCACTTAATGTTGCGGCCCGCTTCCTTGCTCCCCTCTCGTTCAAGGGCTTTCGACACTCCGCTTCGTACGGTCGGTTCTCTCCTCCCGCCTGGAGTCTGCTACCGGGCGCTCCGGCGCTTACCCGGACCGATCTTCCATCGGCTAGACGAACGCGTCTTTCAGGACGCACCCTCCATTCATTCTATGGTGTTAAGATATGGGTGTCACCAAGAACGTGGGCCTGTGGCGCAGTTGGGAGCGCGCTTCCATGGCATGGAAGAGGTCATCGGTTCGAACCCGATCAGGTCCACCAAATTTCTGGCAGCGTCACTCCTAACCGCTACTCTTACCTTTTCGACCGTCTACCCAACAAGAGTGAACGGCCGATTACAGCTGGAGAATTCTCTAACTTTGGCGACTCCGATATGCCCTCGAATGCTGTACCCCCTGACCAGCCACCGGCCGCATAAACGCGACTGTCACGCAGACCCTCCACGCCTTCCCGCCATGTAACAAGAATGCGTTTCCCGATATCTCGGAATCCTGGATGTTCTTTCATTTTTTCCCGCACCAATGGTGCGCCTTCTAAGACCGCATCACTGATAGATTCCCAAATGATCGACTGTTCTCTCGCAGATATACCAAAGGTGCCCGAGATGAACCTCATCAGATTCTTGCCAGGCGTCCATGTTTTCTTTCCAAGGAATCCGATCCCTGGCGGGTTGAATTGGTAGCCCGCATACACACTCGTGGTGAGGGAGTCGTACGCAGGCGAGAGATGCACGTCCGCGCGCGAGGTATAGAGCAGAGCTAGGTTCTTGGCGTGGCAATCGGCGTTACGACCCGAATTTCCCGCCACTATCTGGTTCCTTCTCCGTATCCAGGAACTTGGGCAAGACACCTGAGACGCCGCTAGCGCCATGTTGGCGAACTAACTCGGCAAAGGCCGCTTCCGAGTTGTCCCCCTGGAGCAACTCAGCCACTTCAATCGGCTTGGCCGGTTCATCCAGGATGGCACCGGCCGCCGCCACCTGAATGCGTCCAACTATATTGCGGCCAATTACGGATAGGAGCGCTATCGGATCGGCGCCGATATGCGGTCCAAACTCTTCCTAAAGCATCTGAAGCAGGTAGCCTTCAGGCAAATTCATTTGGAAGATTGGATGGAGTTGGTCATCCCATGCATAAGACTCCGTGCGCACCGGCATGGTGAGCGAAACAAAGTCATCAGTCGCTGTGTGAGGGCCGTAGGTGAGCACGCTCTTAAAGTCGCCGATCGATTCCAAGACGGCGACTTCGCGGCCGAGAACGTAAACTGAAAGTTTCACTCTCCGCTTCGCTCGCGTCGCAACTCATCAAGCGTCCCGGATGCACCCGAGTTCGTGAATGTCAGTTCCATTCCCAGCACAGCGAGAACCGCCAGGAGCTTCCTGGAACCAAATTCCGCGGCTTGCCCGCGTTCGAAACGCAGGAGAGATTCAGGTGCGATGCCTGCTTGTGCTGCGACGGCTCGTTGCGTGATCCCAAGCCGACGGCGCGCAGACGCGACGGCTCCGCCGAGCTCGGTAATGGTCCTCATACTTGATTAATACATCAATTTTACCCAAGCTGCAAGCATAAATTGATGTAAATATCAATTTCGCCTCATCTTGGAGTTCTCACAGACGTACCGTTAAAATAGTTTCTTCGCCTATGCATACGTGTACCGTCGGCACCCTCATCTCGGTGCTCCTCTCCCCGCTCGCGCTTCAATGCCAAACCGCGCCGACGTCCGTCCGATTCCACACGAACGAGGGTGACATCGACGTCACGCTGCGGCCCGATAAGGCCCCGAAAACGGTCGCCAACTTCCTCAGCTACGTCAACAACGGCTCGTACTCCAACTCCATCTTCCACCGTTCGGTTCCCGGCTTCATCATTCAAGGCGGTGGATTTCAACTGAAAAACGGAAGTGTCGTGGCGATTCCCACCCTGCCGACAGTCGTCAACGAACCCGGCCTGTCCAACACCCGTGGCACCTTGGCAATGGCAAAACTTGGCAGCGATCCGAACAGTGCGACGGATCAGTGGTTTTTTAACTTAACGGACAACTCCGCCAATCTCGACAATCAGAACGGCGGCTTCACGGTCTTCGGTCAGATCTCGAATGACGCCGGATTAGCCGTTATGGATAAGATCGCGGCGGTTCCGGTATACAAAAATCAGGCCTCGCCGCTCGATACGATTCCGCTGATCGGTTACGACGGAACGAGCACCCCGGTCGCTCAGAATTATGTCACTGTCACCTCCATCGAATCTCTCGGCACGGCTCCCCCGCCGACAACAATGGCGGTCACCGGCGTCATCTCCGCTGGAAGCTTTGGAGCATACAAATCGGCTGCTCCCGGCTCCTTTATCGAAATCTACGGGACCAATCTCGCCGGCAGCAATCGCGGCTGGACGGGCAGTGACTTCATCGGCGGCCACGCCCCAATCTTTATCGACGGGGTGACTGTCACCGTGAAAGGACAGCAGGCGTTCGTCTACTTCGTCAGCCCCGGCCAGGTGAACGTGCAAGTGCCCGGTAATATCCCGACAGGCGTGTCGGTTCCGGTGGTCCTTACATATGCCGGACAATCCGCTGCGTCCGTGTCACTGCCCATTACGCCATTGTCCGCTGGACTGCTCGCCCCGCCGTCATTTCTCGTCGGAAGCAGGCAATATGTGGAAGCACTCCACAGCACCAATGGAATCCCGGTCGTGCCGCCGGTACCAATTACGGGCGTCGTCGGCTATCCCGCGGCGCGCGGCGAAACATTGCTGTTCTACGGCCTCGGCTTCGGCCCGGTGACCCCCGCCTCTCCGTCCTACGCCGGTGAAGTAGCGCAGGGTCAAACAGCGCTAAATACCTCCGTCCAATTCAACTTCGGCACCGTGCCGGCCGCTGTCAGCTACGCCGGGCTCGCACCCGGATTCGTCGGCCTCTATCAATTCAATGTCGCAGTTCCCGCCGGGTCGCCCAGTGGAGACGTGCCGCTCCAAGTCTTGCAAGGCGGGCAGCCGATTGCGCAGACGCTTTTCATTCCGGTGCAGTAGTGTGAGAAACTTTCGGGTTGCGGGCTCACACCCGCGCCGGAGGTTTTTCCAATGAAACACATGCTGCCCCGATTTGCCGCTATTGCGGCGGGAGGAATTTTGCTGATGTCGGCGTATCACCGGACCAATTCAGCGTCCATGGTCGCGGACGCCGCCAACCACTTCCTGAGCTCGCTCACGCCCGAACAAAAGGCCAAGGCCGTTTTCGATTTCAAAGACGATGAGCGCATGAACTGGCACTACATCCCTAAAGAACGGAAGGGCCTTGCGATTCGGGAGATGCAGCCGTATCAAAAGCATCTTGCCGATGCGCTGCTCAGCGCGGGCCTCAGCCAGCAGGGCGCCATCAAGGCGCACACCATCATGAGCCTGGAAGACGTCCTGCGCGAGATGGAGAAGGACGACGGCGAGCGCCGCAATCCCGAGAAATATTACTTCAGCATCTTCGGCACGCCCTCGGATACGGGCGTGTGGGGTTATCGCATTGAAGGCCATCACGTAAGCCAGAACTATACGGTCGCGAATGGCATCGTGATGGATGGCCCGAGCTTCTTCGGCGCAAATCCGGCCGAAGTGCGGCAAGGCCCGCGCGCCGGTTTGCGCGTGCTCGCGGCGGAGGAAGATCTGGGGCGCGAGCTGTTGACGTCGCTTGACGATGGACAGAAGAAGATCGCTGTCGTCGACCCGGTTGGCTATAAGGAAATTCTCACCGAAGCATCGCGCAAAGCCGCGCTGAACGGGCAGCCTTCCGGAATTTCAGCGTCGAAAATGAACTCCGCGCAATTCCAAAAGTTGATGGACCTGCTCGAACTCTACGCGCATAACTTGCCCGACCAGATGGCGCAGGCACGCATGGACAAAGTAAAACAGGCCGGCAAGAATATTTTCTTTGCTTGGGCGGGCGGCCCGGCTAAGGGCGACCCGCACTACTACCGCGTGCAAACCTCTACCTTCCTGGTGGAATATGATGACACCCAAAACAATGCCAACCACATCCATACAGTGTGGCGCGATTTCAATGGCGATTTCGGGCTCGACATGCTGCAGCAGCACTATCAATCGAGCCACACCAACTAAGTAACTCCGGCTTTTCAGTTTCGATGCATCGCAGGGCGTTCCTTTCCATGGCGGCGGCCTCCGCCGCTCTGGCAGAGACGAACGGGGGAGAAGTGTTCCCGTCCGAGTTCCGCAGCTACGCCGACCCGGCAACGGAACTTTCAGTCATCCGGCTGACCAACCCTGCTCACTCGACGGTGTTGCCTGCGCCGAGCCAGCGCGCGGTTTCGCGCAAATCGGCCTTCCTGCTATGTTCGAGCGACCGCTCGGGCGCGATGCAAGCGCTGCGGCTCGATTTGAAGTCCGGCCAATCGCGGCAGTTGACGCAAGTGGCGGCGCTCGATCCGCGCTCACCGACGTTTCTTCCCGATGAGCGAGGCTTTTGCTTCTTCGATGGCCCGGTCCTCAAGCAAATCGCTTTCAGCAATCTGCGCGAACGCCCTGTTTACAGCATTCCCGAGGGGTTCACGCGAACCGCGGGATTTCATCTGAGTGACGATGGCGTGAACTCGGTCTTCTTTGAGAAGCAACAGGGCGGTGCCCGGCTGCGCCTGGTTCACATGGCTAAGGGCGAGGCCGCGACGCTGATACAACTTCCGGTCGAGGCGTCGGACCCGGTGATCCGGCCTAAGCGCGCGCAGATTTTATATCGACAGGCCGATGGATCGCTGTGGCTGGTCAATCTGGACGGCAAGCAGAACCGCCAGTTGAAGACGGAGCCCGGTGCCACCGGACCGGCTCGGTGGGCGCCTGGAGGCCGCACAATTCTCTATCTGCACTTTCCGCAGGACACCTCGCAACTGGTCACCTTGCGCGAGCACACGCCCGATGAGAACGCCGACCGCTTACTAGCCAAGACGAGTCAATTCGTCGGCTTCGGCTCCAATGGAGACGGCTCGGTTTTCGTAGGCGCCAGCCGAAGCAAAGCGTCGCCAAACATCTTAATTTTGCTGCGCTCGGTGCGCCGTGAACTCACGTTGTGCGAGCACAAATCGACTGATCCGACGCAGGTGGAACCGATCTTCTCGCCCAATAGCCAGGACATTTTCTTTCAAAGCGATCGTAATGGAAAGCCGGCAATTTACAGAGTCAAAGTGGAGCGGTTTGTGGAGGAGACGGACGAAGGTTAAGCGATGAATTAATGGTCCAGGCGGGAGCTATTTCACCCGCATGTCCCGTCCGGTCATCTCCTTCGGTTGTTCGACGCCGAGGACACCGAGGATGGTTGGGGCGATGTCCCGCAGCGCGCCGTCGGGACGAAGCGTCACGCCGGTATCGTCGAGCAAAATGAACGGCACCGGATTCAGCGTGTGATACGTGTGCGGGCCGTGCGTCACCGGATCGACCATCATTTCGGCGTTGCCGTGGTCGGCCGTGATGATCCACGTTCCGTTCTTGCGCTTTAGGGCCTGATAGATATCTTCGAGACACCCGTCGACAGTTTCTACAGCGCGGATAGTGGGTGCGATCTGGCCGGAGTGCCCCACCATATCGGCATTGGCGAAGTTCATCACGATCACATCGAAATCGCGCGAGTCGACGGCGTTCACAATTTTTTCCGTAATGCCGGCGGCGCTCATCTCGGGTTTGAGATCGTAGGTCGCGACCTTCGGTGACGGAACCATTTCGCGCTCCTCGCCCGCGTACGGTTTTTCGTTGCCGCCATTGAAGAAGTAAGTAACGTGCGCGTATTTCTCGGTTTCGGCGACGCGAAGGTTCTTCCAGTTCTGCGCGGCGAAGACGTTGGCGAGGATGTTGTTGGGGTGCTCTTTCGGCAGCACGAACGGCACCGCGAAGCTCTTGTCGTACTGCGTCATCGTGGTGTAATGCAGTCTCTTCGGCACCATCGAGCGCGAGGGCTGTTCGAGCGTCGTACTGGTTAGCGCTTCGGTCATTTCACGCCCGCGATCTGCGCGATAGTTGAAGAAGATCACGGCGTCTTCGTCACGAATCAGAGCGACCGGTTCACTATTCGCATCCACGATGGTCGTCGGCTCGATGAACTCATCTGTGATGCCCTTCTCGTAAGAGCGCGTAAGCGCCGCGATGGGGTCGGTGGCCTTCTCCGCCTTGCCGAGCACGATCGCGTCGAATGCCCTTTCAATGCGGTCCCAGCGCTTATCGCGATCCATGGCGTAGTAGCGGCCGGAGATTGAGGCGATCTTGCCGGAATCGAGCTCGCGCATTTTTCGCCGCAGCTCCGCAATGAACTCCTTGCCGGAGTTCGGGCCGGTGTCGCGGCCGTCCATGAAGCAGTGCACGAACACCTGCTCCACACCTTCCTGCTTGGCCATCTTCAATAACGCATAGAGGTGCGTCAACTGCGAATGCACGCCGCCCGAACTGCACAGGCCCAGCAGGTGCAGGCGCCGCGTGCGCGCGTGCTTCATGCTTTCGAGTAGAACCGGATTGTGGAAAAACTCGCCATTCAGGATCATCAAGTCGATGCGCGTGACTTCCATGCGCACGATCCGGCCCGCGCCAATGTTGAGATGACCGACTTCGCTGTTGCCCATCTGTCCCGGCGGAAGGCCGACGGCCTCGCCTGACGTGCGGATGAGCGTGTTCGGAAACTCGCGCAGAAGCCGGTCGTATACCGGCTTTCGGGCTTGCGCGATAGCGTTGCCTTCGGTGACGGGCGAGAAACCCCACCCGTCCAGAATGGTCAGGATCAGCGGCTTGGGTCGCGACATTTACTGGCGGAAAGCCTTTCGACCGGCGAACTGCGCGGCGTCGCCGAGCTTCTCTTCAATGCGGAGCAGCTGGTTGTATTTGGCCATGCGGTCGGTGCGGCTGGCGGATCCGGTTTTGATCTGGCCCGCGCCGGTCGCAACCACAAGGTCGGCGATGAAGGGATCTTCGGTTTCGCCCGAACGGTGCGAAACGATGGACGCGTAACCGGCGCGCGCCGCGGTCTGCATCGCATCGAGCGTTTCGGTCAGCGTGCCGATCTGGTTCACCTTGATGAGAATTGCATTCGCGGTTTTGGTATCGATGCCGCGTTGCAGGCGCTCGGTGTTGGTGACGAACAGATCGTCGCCGACGAGCTGGGTGTTCGACCCCAGAGCGTCGGTCAGCATCTTCCAGCCGGCCCAATCGTCTTCGGCCATGCCGTCTTCAATCGACATGATCGCGGGATACTGGCGCTTCCAATTCACCCAGAAGTCGACCATCTGCTCGGAGGTGCGCTCGCTCTTGTCGGACTTCTTGAACACATACTTGCCGTTCTTGAAGAATTCGCTGGCCGCCGGATCGAGCGTGATGCCGATCTGTTCGCCGACCTTATAGCCGGCCTGCGCTATGGCTTCATACACCAGTTCGAGCGCTTCGTCATTCGACTTCAGGTTCGGCGCGAAGCCGCCCTCATCGCCGACCGCCGTCGAGTATCCCTTCTTCGAGAGCACTTTCTTCAGCGTATGGAATACTTCCACGCCCATGCGCAAAGCTTCCGAGAACTTTGTCGCGCCGAACGGAGCGATCATGAATTCCTGCACGTCGACCGAGTTGTCGGCGTGTGCGCCGCCATTCAGAATGTTCATCATGGGGACGGGCAGCACGCAAGCCCCGACGCCTCCCAGATAGCGATACAGCGGCGTACGTTGCGATGCGGCGGCCGCTCGCGCATTAGCCATCGATACGGCGAGGATGGCGTTGGCGCCAAGCCGGCCCTTGTTCGCGGTGCCATCAAGATCGATCATGATCTTGTCGATCCTGGCTTGCACGGTGGCGTCGTGCCCGAGAAGGGCCGCGGCGATTTCGCCATTGATGTGCGAGACGGCTTTGAGCGTTCCCTTCCCTAGATAGCGCTTGGCATCGCCATCGCGCAGTTCAACAGCTTCGTGTTCGCCGGTGGACGCGCCAGACGGGACAGCCGCGCGCCCCATGCTGCCGTCGGCAAGAAATACATCGGCTTCCACGGTGGGGTTGCCGCGTGAATCTAAGATCTCAATTCCGGTGACTCTGACAATCGTAGACAATCTTCAAGCTCCTGTTTATGGGTGACCTAATATGGTAGCAATCCCGGTTGGCGGTCCGGAATCAGCTAAGGCGCATTGAGTGTCCAAGTTTTATCTGCGGCTTACTATGCCAATTCCAGCCGCTTGAGTTTGAGCCGGTCACGGCGGACGTGGGCAAGATCGTACTGGGCTTGTTGCATTAGCCAGCCTTGTTCGGTGCCGCCGAAAACCTTAGCCAATCTCACCGCCATTTCAGGAGATACGCCGCGCTTTCCGTTAACGAGTTCGGAAAGCGTGTTGCGCGTTACTCCGAGGGCTTGGGCCGCGTCCGTGATCGTCAAACCCAGAGGCTCAATGCACTCGTGCATTACGACACCGCCGGGGTGCGGCGGATTTTTCATGGTCATGGGCTGGCTCCGTTCAGTGGTAATCGACATAATCAACGTCCTCCGCGCCGTCTTCAAAACGAAAGATCACCCGCCAGTTGGCGCGTACGGTTATAGCCCAAAAGCCTTTCATCTCGCCCTTCAGCGGGTGCAATCGAAAACCCGGCAACTCCATATGAGCGACATTGGGGGCCGCGTGGAGCGTCGCGAGAATATTCCGTAACTTTCCCACATGTTCCGGGTTTACGCCGCTCGGATTATCTTGTTAAAAAAGGCGTCTCAGCCCCTTGTGGCGGATTGTCCGGATCATTCAAGATCGTAACGCGCCACGTGGCGCATGTCAACGCGATTTAACGTTACCAGAAGGCGAGCGGGGCGGTATGCTCGGCGCGATACGTCTTCACGTTCGGCGCTGGAAATCAATCCTCGGGCGAAGGCACAACGGTAATTCCGGACTCGGTGACGAGATAGCCCTTCTCGCGATCCTTGACAGCGTCGTAGCCCACTACGCTGCCTTCGCGGAGGTTGACGCCCGTGTCCAGAATCGCACGATGAACCAGCGACTTCCGGCCGACGATAACGTTGGGCATCAATATGGAGCTATCGACTTCGCA
>JBBROU010000031.1:0-41759 GCA_038229055.1 Bryobacterales bacterium
CGGAGTCCAGTAACGCCCGCAGCGGCACATATGCCGAATCACCCTTGGCGCAGGAGCTACCAGGACATGAAGGCTCCGGGGTCGGCGGGCGCGGAGGGTCGCGGTTTTCCGAGGCGTCCGCCTCGGAAAACCCTAAACAACTACGAACTATGAAAGGGCACACTTCTAATGCACCAGGATAGGGGACATTTCTAAAAACCGTTGACACGGAGCTATCAATGCCCTTGACTCCCGAAAAAATGAACCTATCATGGAAAAGCCTCGTTACTTGAAATGAAGGAGAGCGAGGCGACAAATGGCGACGGCGATGATGGCACCAATAGCTGTAATCGACAGCCGCCAGGGAATGAACCGAGTCGGCTTGGATCCGGATTGCGCACTCATAGAACGATGCTTGTCGGGCGATGATACCGCCTGGGAGGAACTCGTCCGCACCCACACCCGCCGCGTTTATGGCATCTGCTATCGCTTCACGAATAACGAACAGGAAGCACAGGATCTAACACAGGAAGTTTTTCTGCGTATCTTTAAGACAGCGAAGAGTTTCCGCGCGCAGGAGGGGTCATTTGTAACGTGGATGGCGCGCGTGACTCGGAACCTTTTGATCGACAATTATCGGCGCAATCGGCACGAGCGAATCACCGATTCCATCGAAGACCAGCTTCCTATGCTGGAAGAAAAGTTGACCGCCGGATCGCGCCCCGACCACATCATCGTCGGCCGGGAAGCCAGCGAGATTCTGCAGGGCGCGCTTGGGCGGCTCTCCCCCGAATTGCGCGAAACTGTGATCCTGCGCGATTTACAGGAGCTCGATTACAAAGAAATTGCTCAGGTGCTGACAATTCCCGAAGGCACAGTAAAATCGAGGCTGAACCGGGGACGGGCCGAGTTAGCGCGCATCTTGCGCAAGCAGGGGGCCCTCATATGAATCGGCTAAAATGCACCGAGTTCGACGCTTTGTTGTGCGACTACCTCGACGGTGTCGCCGATGCCGGGCAGCGGGCCATGGCGGAGGCGCATATCGCCGAGTGCGGCGAGTGCGCGGATTTGGCGCGGGATGCTCGTGCCGCCCTCGCCTTCGTCGAACGAACCGAAGAGGTCGACGTCCCGCAGCAGTTGGTGACCCAGATTCTGTACCAGATCCCAACCAAGATGAGCGGGCGCCTTTCGGTGCGAACCGGAGTTCGCGGGTGGGTGAACCGGCTGCTCGAACCCGTTTTGCAGCCCCGGTATGTGATGGGTGCGATGCTGACGATTCTCTCGCTGGCGATGATGACGCGCTGTGCCGGCGCGCCGGACCATCCGCTGAACGCATCCGATTTGGACCCGGTAAGGCTCTGGACCGCTCTCGACGACCGTGTACACCGGAGTTGGGAGCGCACCGTAAAGACATATGAGAGCATGCGTCTGGTCTATGAGGTCCAGACCCGCCTGCGCGAGTGGAAGAGCCAGCAGCCTGAGGATGAGGCCGGAGTTGCGGAAAATTCCGCCGCCGTGAAAAACCAGGCTGGCTCTCAGCAGGACAGCTCCAAGAACGATTCGCGGCGGTTGCCGCTGCGGACGCCGCAGGCTGGGGGAGCCGCGGCTGCGAGTTCCGGAAACACCTCTGGCGCGGCACCGCGGAGCACGCGGTAGCTCGCCGGTTTTAGGAAGCACGGGCCGCCAGCAGCGGCTCGAAAAGGAAAAATATGAACTGCGTTAACCATCCCGAAGCGCCGGTCGCGGCGTACTGTCGCACCTGCGGTAAGGCACTCTGCGCCGAATGCCGGCGCCTCGCGTTAGGGACCGTCTACTGCGACGAGCATTTGCCCGTTACGGCCGCTCCACCTACCGGCGGCCCCGGCGCTGCCCGGCCCGGAGATCCCTTATATCCCGATTCGCCGTTTGCCGCCCCGGCTTACGTGCCGCCCGCCGTGGCGAGCTCATCGCATCCGGGTCTGGCGTTGCTCCTTGGGCTGATTCCTGGCGTGGGAGCCATCTACAACGGTCAGTACGCCAAGGGCTTGGTCCACGCCGTCGTGTTCGGGCTGCTGGTCAGCATCATCAGTTCGGGATCGGCGCGCGGCTGGGAGCCGCTCCTTGGCATCCTCATCGCCGTCTGGGTTTTCTACATGGCCTTCGAGGCTTACCATACCGCGCGAAAACGCCGCGATGGTGAGACGGTCGACGAATTCTCGAGCCTGGTTGACCTGCAAGCCGGTCGCTCAGGATTTCCCATCGGTGCCGTTCTGCTTATCGGTCTCGGCTTTTTGCTGCTGCTCACTACAACCGACATCCTGCCGATCGACCGCATCATTCGATACTGGCCCGCCCTCCTGATCGTGCTGGGCGTATATCTGTTGTACAGCCGCTTGGAGAGCCGCGCTGCGCTGCCCGGGGAGGTGCGCGATGAACGCCGATAGCGCCGCGCTCATTCGAGCCATCCGCGGTCCCATCATGATGATCACCGTCGGCATTCTGTTCGCCATGGACATCTTCACGCGCTTCAGTTTCCAAGAAACCTGGCCGGCGATCCTCATCGTTCTCGGAGTGCTGGGTCTGGCATTCCGCGCCGGTTCGCGGCCGACAACCGGACCCGGCACCGGCATTCCTCCCGCGCCTAATGCACAAGGAGGCTTCCGATGAGAAACCGTTCCATCGCCGGACCTTTGGTCCTGGTTCTAATGGGGGTTTTGTTCCTGGTAAATAATCTGCGTCCGGAACTCTCGGCGGTTCGCCTGATCCTCAGCTACTGGCCGTTTCTGTTGATTGCGTTTGGGGTGGTACGCCTGCTTGAGGTGTTGATCGACGCAGGGCGCGGCAAGCCGCTTCCGCAACGCGGCATCACCGGCGGACAGATTGTGCTTCTGGTGCTGGTCTGCCTGATGCTATACACCATCGGCCGTCCGGGACACAATCTTCACTTGGCGCGTCTGGAGAGCGGCGGTATCGATCTATTCGGCGAGCAGTTCGATTACCCCGTGTCGGCGCACTCGGAAACGACTGGCGCCACGCGGCTGGTGCTGGATAATTTGCGCGGCAACCTGACCATTACCGGGACTGACGAAAGGGAAGTTCAGATCGACGGCCGCAAAATCATCCGCGCTTACAACAAATCGGATGCCGATCAGACCGACCGCTCCAGCCAGATTCAACTTGTTCGCGAAGGCGATCAGCTAGTCATCAAGGGTGATGTTGAAGGCGGCATCAACATGCCGCAACCGCCTGATCTTCCGGATCTGCCCATGGGCAACCGCCATCCGCACCCCATACACTTTGGCGATTTTGGAATCGATCACCGATTTTCGACCGACCTGGAGATTAAGGTGCCCCGCGGTATGTCGATCGAGTCGCGCGGTCGCCAAGGCGATCTCACGATCAACGCTATTAACGGCACAGTGGATGTATCGAACGCAAGGGGCGACGTCCGTCTCAATGAGATTGGCGGCGATGCCAGGATCGAATCCAACCGCAGCAATTTAGTGCGTGCGGTAGATATGAAAGGCAACCTGGATCTGCACGGCCGCGGCTCCGATATCGTGCTCGAGAACGTCGCCGGCCAGGTGACGATCGAGGGGAATTATTCAGGCACCCTCGAGTTCAAGAAACTTGCCAAACCGCTGAGGTTCCATGCGGACCAGGCCGAGCTAACGCTGGAAAATCTCCCCGGGAGCATCACCATGGACCTCGGCGACTTTCGTGCCAACAATATCGGCGGACCCATGCGCTTCGTCACCAAATCGAGAGATGTACACGTGGAAGACTTCACCGATTCGCTCGAGATCGAATTGGATCACGGCGATGTCGAAGTGAAATCGTCCCATACGCCGATAGGAAAAATCGACGTGCACTCTAAAAACGGCAACATCGATCTGGCACTTCCCGAGCACGCGGAGTTCGCGTTGAAGGCGACGTCCTCCCAAGGCGACGCAACCAATGACTACGGTCCTGGAGTCACCATGGAGAGTGAAGGCCGCTCTTCCTCGCTGAAGAGCACGCAGCCGAAGGGTCCATCGGTGGTGGCGACGACCGACCGCGGCTCCATCACGATCCGCAAGAACTAAGCGCCGTCAGCTCCTCCGACGAGCAGGATGTGAATATCCATCACGTTCGTGTTCGTCGGTCCCGTGATCACCAAATCGCCTAATTTCTGGAAATAGGAATACGAGTCGTTCGCAGCCAAATACTTTGCGGCATCGGGACGGCGGCGAAGGGTTTCTCCGTCCGCGATGGCGCCGGCGGCGTCGGTGGGCCCGTCTGAGCCGTCGGTCCCGCAACTCAGCACCACGGTGCGCGACAAACCCGCAATATCGATCGCCGCTGCGAGCACAAACTCTTGATTGCGCCCGCCATTGCCGTCGCCGCGCAGCGTCACGGTGGTTTCGCCTCCCGTAATGATGCAAGCCGGCGGCGCCAGCGGCCGGCCCGATTCACGAATTTCGCGCGCAATCGCGGCGTGCATGCGTGCCACGTCGCGCGTTTCTCCCTGCACGGTGCTGGCTAAAATTAGGGTGCGGAATCCTAGGCGTCGTGCTTCCCTGGCCGCCGCATCGAGCGCCTGCCGGTTGCTTCCGACCACAATGTTCCGCGTGCGCCGGAACACCGCGTCCCCCTTCTGCGGGTTCTCTGGAATCGATCCGCTGGCGCCCTTCTCGATACGCTCGCGAACTGTCGCTGGAACGCGGTCCAGAATGTTGTACTTCCGCAGCACCGCGAGCGCCGTTGCAAATGTCGAATGGTCCGGCGCTGTCGGGCCCGACCCGATCACATCCAGGTCATTTCCAACCACATCCGAAAGCAAAAGCGAGATCACCGTAGCCGGTGAGGCGAGGCGCGCCAGTTGACCTCCTTTGATTAACGATGTGTGCTTACGGACGGCGTTGATCTCGTGGATATCGGCGCCGCATTCGAGCAGCAGCCGCGCCGTCGCCTGCTTGTCTTGGAGCGTCACCGGAGCGGCAGGGAGGGGAAGCAGCGCCGACGCGCCTCCCGAAACCAGGCACAGCAACAGATCCCGACGGCTCGCGTGCTGCGCCAACCCGGCGATCTGTTCCGCACCAAGAACGCCGCGCGCATCGGGAACGGGATGCGCGCACTCGTTCTGCCGGATATGGCGGAGTGGCGCGGTGTGGCCGTCTTTCACGTTGATCAGACCCGCCGCGATGCGTCCACCAAGCACTTGTTCAGCGGCCATCGCCATGGCGGCAGCGGCTTTTCCCGCTCCGACGACGACGATGCGATCGAACCCGAGCAGTTCCGCTTTCAAACGTCGCAGTTCGCGTCTTACCGCTACGGCCGGGTCCGCCGCGGCTAAACCTGCTTTGAAAATCGCGATCGCGCTCTTCCTAAGAGCAGCTTCCTTCACGACAGCGCGGCTTGCCTCACGACGCCGTTAGCGCTTCTCGGACCAGGGCGGCACCACGCCATTCATCCGCGCGTATGCGATGCTTTGGCCCAGATGCTCCGCCAGGTGTTTCAGAATAAAAAAGTGCACGCCGCGATAAGTCTCATCGGCGCCGAAAAGTTTCAGGGTCTTGTCGCCGTCGGCATCTGACAACTTGACTACTGCGTTCCGCAGATGCGCGAAGGAATCGCGCAGCGCCGCGATAATTTGAGCTCGATCCGCGGTCGAGGTTTCGAAACCCTTGGCCTGAAAAGTGGAAGGAGCCGGGGTCCCGATCAGTGCCGGAATGTTGTAGTTCGCGGCCGCGATGTGTAAAAAAACTTCGCTGACCGATCGAACGCCCTTCTCCGGACGCCAGGTCAGCTTGTCCTGCGGCATGGTCTCAGCCAGGCTGATGAACTTCGCCTCCTCCCCGGACATCTGCCGCAGGAATTCAGCGCGAAATCCGGTCACGCCGTCAGGCACTGGAACTATTTTTAGCGGCCCCTGCGCGCAGGCTGAGACGGCTAGCGCGAATAATGCGAATCGCACAAACATGCGGGAAATCGTATCACAGTAGCGATTCCTTGAAAGCCGGCCAACTTACTTGAAGATGGACAAGGCCAGGATCTGCTCGACGTTCTCAGCCGGATTGTCGCTACAGATTTCTACCCGGAAATCGGCGATCCCGTAGACGCCCCGGCGCTCTTCAAACAAGGCGCGGAACCGGTCGATATCGCGCGCCAGCGGCCGGTCCGTTGCATCCGCGAGACGCCGTTCGATCCGATGCAGCGGACAATCGAGCCACACGGTGATTCCATTATTCTCCAGCATCTTGTAATTCGTCGGATCGATGAACGCACCTCCGCCTAAAGAGAGCACGGTGGGCTGCCCGCATTCGATCCGCCGCACTCGCGCGCGAATGGCTTCGCTTTCCAAGCGCCGGAACTCGGCTTCGCCGCGGGTATCGAAAATTTCCGCCACTGACATTTGCTCGCGGGCGGTAATGTCGTCGTCAAGATCGCAGAAATGCCATCCGATGCGGTCTGCCAGATGCCGTCCTACGGTGGTCTTGCCCGATCCCATAAATCCGACCAGATAGATGCCGGGAGTTCGCTTCAGCTTGAGGATCATCCTCGTCCTCCGTTTGCCGAACGCAGTTGCCGTTCCACCAGACCCGGAAATAGTCGCGCCAACCCAAGAAGCAGGCGGCCGGACTTGGGCGTGACCACCGTATGGACTTGGCGCTCCACACCATCGGCTATATCGCGCGCGCAATGTTCCGGTGTAATCGCGAACCGCTTGCCCTTCACAATGGATTCCGGCGGCGCGGTGCCGAGGGCGTGATCCTGAAATTCGGTCTTCACGTAACCGGGGCAGACCGCCATGGCGTGAATGCCGCGAGGCTTGAGTTCCGTTCGCAAGCCGTCAGTTAGTGAGCAAACCGCAAACTTCGATGCCGAATAGATTGTCATCCAGGGCAGCGTGATCTGGCCCGCGATCGAGCTGATATTCACCACCGTGCCGGAACGGCGCGAGCGCATGTGCGGAATCACAGCCTGGGCCATACCCAGAGTGGCGAAAAAATTCAATTCGAACAGGGCCCGCGCTTCCTCAAGCGGTGACTCTGAAGGTGGCCAGTAAATCCCCATTCCCGCGTTGTTAATCAGAACGTCGATTTGGCCAAACCGCTCGAGTGTCCGCGAAACTACTCTGCCGCGCGTCTCCTCCTTCGTGATGTCTCCGGCAGTGATCAGCGCCGCCGTGCCCGCAACTTCTTCGAGTCTACTCTGCGATCGGGCGGTCAGCGAAAGTTGGGCGCCGCGCCGCTGAAACTCGCGCGCACACGCGGCCCCAATGCCCGCTGAGGCGCCGGTAATCAAAACCACTTTGCCGTCGAGTGTCATGCCGCGTGATGGAAATCATAGTATCAGGAGCGCTCGCCCTTTCCCCCTGGGAGACTGAAAGGGAATTCTGCCGGCGCCGCGATTCTTCGGTAATCTTCAACGCGCATCACGATGGAATCCGTTAGGGAACCGGCATTGAAAGCGATCTGATCGTTCGCCAGCGTGGAGGGGTCAACATAGAGCTCGAAGGGCAGAACCGGCGCTCCAAAGGGCGGAACCGATCCTGGCTCGAGTCCCGTCAATTCCAACAACTCCGCCGCGGTCGCGAACCGGACCTTTTTAACTCCGAATTTCGTTTTGATCGCATTCGAATCAAGCTTGCGAGCAGCGCTCAACACAAAGAGCCGGAAATCAGCGCCTACCTTCAGAAGCAGTGCCTTGCCTCCGATGCGAAGGTCCTCGCCGCGCGCATGGGCCGAGTCTTCAGAAGTCAGCGTCGGCTCATGATGCACTTCGCGAAAATCCGCGCTCGCCGCCCGAAGCAATTCGCGGATGCATTCTGGAATACCGCCGTGTTCGAAAGTCAACCCGATCTCCGCCCCTAGCCCGTCATCGTCACCCGCTCGCCGATGCCAAGCTTCTTCATCTTATACAGGAACGTTTTGTATTCCGTGTTCAGTAGAACTGCGGATTTCTTGCGGTTCCAGGAAGTTGCCTCGAGCGCGCGTATAATGGCCGCGGCCTCGTCATGTTTCCGCGCCTGCTCCACCTGTTTTAACGAGCGGTGAGACTCCGCCACCATGGTGATCGGGGCCGTTGTATTTTCACGCGCGCCCGCCCCGGCGCTGCCCCGCCGCTGCGTCTTCGCGTGGAGTTCTTCAACGATTTGGGGAGCGTTGCGGAGCAGCAGGTACTTGCGCATCACGTTCTCCAACTCACGGATATTGCCGGGCCATTCGTATTCCCGCAGCGCGCGCGAGAGAGCCGGCCCAATCTCGGGAATGGGAGTAGATACCGTGGCGTGCTTGCGCAAAAAAAATTCCGCCAAAGGAAGCACCTCACTGGCACGCTCGCGGAGTGGCGGCACCACGATGGTAATCACATTTAAACGGTAATAAAGATCCTCACGAAAGCGCTTCTCGAAAATCGCGCGCTCCAAATCGCAATGCGTGGCTGCGATCACGCGGACGTCCACGTGAGTGGAGAAGCGCGCGCCAATCCTCTGGAACTCGTGATCCTGCAAAACATGCAGCAGCTTCGCTTGCAGACTGAAATCCATGTCGCCGATCTCATCCAGCAAAATCGTGCCGCTGTGCGCCATTTCGAACCGGCCCGGATTGCTCTTATACGCTCCCGTAAACGCGCCCCGCTCAAACCCGAACAGCTCGCTTTCCACTAACTCGGAAGGCAGCGCCGCGCAGTTCAACTTCAGAAAAGGCTTGCCGTGTCGAAGCGATTGTTCATGGATGCGGCGCGCCAGAACTTCCTTACCTACTCCGGTTTCGCCCTGCACCAGGACTGGGATGTCCGACGCGCCGATCTGCGCCAAAAGCGTCTCCACATTGCGGCCCCACGCGCTCCCGGACGGAGGCCCTACAATTTCACTGGCGCTCGGAAGAATAGCCATGGTTCCGTCACCATCCATCGCAATCTCGACTTCTCTGCGAAGTCTGCTGAATGCGTGACTACGGCCTGAAACCACATGCCCTGCGCAGCGGCCCGATTCAAGCGAGACGAAGTCACGGTCGACGCCGCTCGCCAGAATGACCGGCAGATCCAGGAAGCTTTCCACCAGTTCACGCACACATGGATCTTCAGTCGGGTTCGCGCAGGTGTCGATGATAATGAGTTGCACACCAGCGTTCTCATCGCGAATGTAATCAAGAGCTTGTGCCGCGTCGTTCACAAATTCAAACAGGTATCTGGAACTCTGCAATGTTGCCGCCAGATACTCCACAAACCGTAGATCAGTACCCGCGATGAGAACCTTCTTCATCGATTTCTCCCCTCAGCTCTGTTGCGATATTACGTGACAAATGAGGGCCGATCAATAGTACGATTTATCTGGAATGGGAATAGGAGCGTCATTGAGAGTGATTCAGAGCACAGAATTTCGGGAGTATCCGCAAACATCCGCTTTACGAATTGACCTTGCAATTTCACAGACTGGTCATGTATGCTGCTGAGACTGAATCGTTTGATGCGCGACCGGAGTTTTCACGGGAGCATGCTCGACGCCCCTTCGGACAAAGGCGCCTTCCGCCCCCGGTTATCAAGGAATTACTTAGTACCAACAACGGGGTCGGTTATTCGAACGCCCAAACTCACTAAAGCCTGGTTTCAAAACTGCCGATAGGATGGTTAACTGACGAGTGTCAGCCGGAGAATAGAAATGAATTTTGAGTCGTTCATCCTGTTTGCGATCAGCTATTTTTTGGTGTCCGTAGTAGTCGGGATGGGAACAGGATCGGTTTTGCGCCGTGCCAATTCGATGGTCGATTCCGAAGGGATGCGGAGCTCCGCAGACAATGGCGGCATGTCAGTGGTCGCGACGCGGAGCTTGATTGCGGGGTCGCCGTGCAGAATGTAGTTGCGGGCGTCGTTTCGGATGGTCCATAGGTTCGCGGCTTGTTGGGCCAAGCCGCGCCGTGTCTGCATTTTTTGCAAGGTGTCCGCCAGAGGAATGGTCAACGCCGCCCAGCGCATGTTGAACTGATCCGTTGCGCTGCCAAGACGGTATCCGCTCATGATCTTCGTCAGGAGGTCCTGATAGCTTTGGTCCTGCGGGGGCTCGCCATCAATGTTGTAGGAGCAACTCCAAGCGCGGTCGATGTGCCCGAGTACGGCAAGCGCGCCATTTTCGCGACCGAGGAGCGCCTGCGGCAGATGCGACATCATCGGCGCGGGAGAAATCGCCACCTTTTTTTGCAGGCTGTAAGTGTCGTCCTTCGGCCAGCCGACCCCGTAGCACGCCACTAAGAAGTGCACCATCCCATGCACCTTCGCGTTCGCGGGCAGATCGGACGCCGCGTAATAGCATTCCGGTTGAGGCGGGGACATCCAGTTCTGGCAAACGATGGCGCCTTGCTGATCCGCGAGGTTCGGGCTGCTGGGGAGCTTGAGCAGGCCATGACTGCCGGTGAACAGGATCGCAGGACTTCCGTCGGGATCGGATCCGCTAAAAATATTGTTCAAGGCGTCTTTGGTGGCGCCGGCTCCGATGAACGATTGCATCTTGAACTTCTGGGCCTTGCCCAAAACTGCGGCAAGGGGCGTGGCCAAGTTGTCGCACAAGAGTTTGCCGGCACCATTGTCCTTGCCGTCGTAATCGGGAGCGAATGTCACCATCTTGCGAGCGGTCGCGACTTTCGTTTGAGGGCTCTCATAATCGACGACCGAGTGGGCGTAATACTCGTAGTCGGCCTCATTCCGCAGCCAGAGCCGTCCGACGGCCCAATACAGATCCAGCTCATATTGAAATTCGAAGGAGACATCTTCCGGAGACGCGACGATCAATATGTAGAACGGGATACCCATCGACGGGTCGACCACGTTCAAACTGGTCTTATGGGCCAGCAGCCAGTCACTGGCACTCTGTCCGGCGGCGGGTGGATCGAGAACTTTGAACAGGCTGTCGCTGTCAACTTGCTGTTTCCGTAGATCGAGCAGCGGCGAGAGGTTCGTTTTGATCCGCTGGCTGACGCCGACGCCGAACATGACGGCCCAACCCGCCACTTCGAGCTTGTCGGCGTCGAGATCGCCGCCCACCATGCTGAAGCTCGCGGCGTCGGATGTCCCCTTGGCTTCGATCACGTCTTGCGAAACGGATCCTCCGAGCCCGTTGTTTTTTAGATGCTCGATGGCGGCGGGATCGATAGCATCCGCAAACGCGCCATTCTCATAGACGCCGAGCGGGACCGGCATCGGTGCAGGCGCGGAGGTATCGGGCATTTCGTGACCTAGCTATGCTTACTTCTTCTTCTTCGGTTTCGGCGCCGGCTTTGTACTCGTTGGAGGGTCCGGAGCGGGCTGGGTCGGCATGTCCTTACCGGGGCTGGGCGCACCCGCGCAGAAGATTGTCCTATAGATTGGCGTAACTTCCGGTTGTATCGTGATCGTTTGCATAACTCCTCTTTCTATTTGGTTCGAACTGCGTGATCAATAGCTTGCTTGTAGCGGGGATCCGCGCGAAGAGCGGAAAGCTGCGGAATTCGTTCCAGAAACTTTGGCGAGATACCAGCCGCTACGGCCTTTCCGATCCAAAGCAGGGCGTCGTTCCGCTTATGAAGTAGTTCATAGCCACTGGCCACTTCGTAGAGCAACTCAGCGCTGTCGGGCTGAAGCGCGGCCGCCTGTTTCAAAAGGGGCTCGCTTTGGCGCGCCATGCCCAGCGCTGCGTAATAACCGCCTAAGTCAGCGAGAACATAGCCGCTGCGAGTCTGTTGGCCTAACTCCTCGCCCAGCGAAATTGCTTTGCGATACGTTTCCTCTACTTTGGCGCGGTCGACTCCGGAACTTGCGTAAGCCGTGGCCAGGAAGCCCCAAGCGCGATAGTCGTCCGCCTTCAGTTTGACGGCGCGTTCCAGCATCTGCCTGGCTTCGGCATAGCTTCCTTGCTCCACCAGAACCTGACCGAGATTGCGGTAGTGGCCAGCGGTTGGCTCCAGAACGATGGATTTCTTGTAGGCCGCTTCCGCCTCGGGGAGACGGTTCTGCAGCCGGTAGATATATCCTAAGTTGTTTTGCGCGCGGGCATTGTCCGGAGCCAAATCGGCGGCTCGCTGATATTGGTCAGCGGCCTCGGCATACTTACCGCCTTCGTCATAGTAGCTGCCGAGTTGCACCAGAATGCCCCAATTGTCCGGGGCGAGGCTGACGGCTTTCTGGAGCATCGGTTCCGCGTCCGCGTTACGTCCTTCGCGCACATACAAATTTCCCAGAGCGGCATAAGCGGCGGCATTGAACTTGTCGAGTTTCAAGGCTTCATCAAGTTCATGGGATGCGAGGTCGATCTTGCCGGTCCAGGTATAGAGAGTTCCGAGCGTGACGTGGGCGGAAGCGAGATCGGGTTTCAAACTCAAGGCGCGAAGACTGGCCTGACGCGTTGGCTCGATGTACTTCGTGTCGCGGAGTTGCGTGAACTGCATCAGGTTGGCGCGGCCCAAATCGGCGAACGCGGGCGCGAAACGTGGATTGTTGGCGACTGTCTTTTCAAGCAGCGGAATTGCGGTTTCCAAGGCGTGCGGGCGGTAATAATGCTCCAAAAGATCGTGCGCCTTTTGGTAATCGTCATCCACACTTGCGAAGGTAACCGCGCTGGTTTTATGCGAAAACAGAGTGTTACGTAAAGGCGGCACGGCCAGCGTGGAAATTAGCACGATAGGAACAACCGCCCAAAGCCAGCGGCGATAGGGATTGGCCTGTGGTGGCGCTGCGATATCGGGCGTCGTGGAACCCAGGCCGACGGCTTCCGTAAGCGCGGCAATCATTTGACCCGTGCTCTTGTAGCGCTTGACCGGGTCCGGATTCGCCGCGGTTTCAATGACGCGGGCTAACGGCTCAGGCAGATCGGGGCGGACGTCAAGCAGCGACTGGCGCGCGCCGGATTCATGGGCCGACCGGATCTCCCGAAAACTCGCGCCATCCACCGGGTGCTTGCCCGTCAACAGGTGAAACAAGAGAATCCCGAGCGCGTAGATGTCGGTCGCTATGGAAGCTGATCCGCCGAACAGGAGCTCAGGGGCCATATAAATCGCGGTGCCGCTCAGTCGCTCCGCGGCACCGTGCTCGTGGGTAAGGCCGAAGTCGAGCAACAGAATTCGCCCCCCGGATTCGCGCATGGCATTGGCGGTCTTGACGTCGCGGTGCAGCAATCCAGCCGCATGCACGGCGCCGACGGCTTTGCAGAGATCGATGCCGATCAGGGCAGCTTCTCTTGCGCCGAATGGCCCGTCGGCATGGACAATGGCGGAAAGCGTTTTGCCGTTGACGAAATCGCTCCAGAAGCCAACGCGGCCGTCGTACGTGTCCACCCCGTATACCGAAACCACATTGGGATGGCGCACGCGAGCGATGGCGCGCGCTTCGCGGAGCAGTGCTTTGGCTTGCAAATCGCGGTCGAGCGCGGCGGGCAAAAGCAGCTTGAGCGCGACCTCACGTTGAAGGGTGGTATCGAAGGCGCGATAGACTTCGCCGAATGAGCCTTGGCCCACCTTTTGGATGAGTTGGAACGGACCCCAGTTGCCCACGAGGGTTGCGGCCGTGGAACCGGGGCCAGCTGTCATCGTGAAAGTAGGTTCGGCCAACGTGCCTCCAGGGCGGGAATCAGCCCAAGTATAACTTAGCTGTATTTCAGTTTAGTTGGCTGTCCATTTTGCGCCGAAGTCCTTCAGAAGTTGGTTCATGGGATATTTGGCCAGAGAATGGGGCCACGACCATCCCAATCCCGCCGCCAGAAAGCCGCCTCCGCCGTCTAGAAAATTCGTGATCGCGTCCATTTCTGCTGGCGTGAAGTCGCCCCAGGAATTGGCGATAACTACGATTCCGGCTTGCGAAAGCTTGGAACCGTCGCTCAGGTCCTGCACGGCTTCCACGTGGTAGCCCCGCGTTGCCAGTTGGCTTTGTACAGCCTGCACGCTGAAGAGATTCGTGGGGTACCGCAAAAGTGCATCGGTGGGTTTGGCGGAAAGAATGACACTAGCGGCTCTGGAACCTTTCAGCCAAGCAAGGCCCTCATCGAGAAAGTAGTTTTGGCCGATCGCATTCTGGAAGGACAGCATATGTTCGTGCCCCAGGGCGAGCACGCGGAAAGCACCGAATGCGCTGAACATCGCATAGGCCGGCATGTCGGGGGCGGGGACGATCAATTTCCACACTCCCGGATCGATGGGAGCTACTTCACCCGCCTGCGCACCGGCATCCAAGACCTGTTCGAGCGGGAAAATGGCCGAGGTGGCCGATAGATCGGCGAAGATTTTCCGAGCCTGGTCTTTGATGGCTGGGTCGGGCTCGGGCGCGGCTGAAGTGGCCTGGGTGGCCAGTGTCTGGCTCCAGATCAGACCGTCGCTCAAACGCATAAACAGGACGGGCATCCAATAATCGTTGCAGTCCAGAACGTGGCCGCGCGCTTTCCCCATGGCGCGGTCTATGTGACCATCTTTCGCGAGTTCCGCCAGAAACTGCGGCATGAAGCGATCGACGGTCGACATTTTGATGTTGCCCTGCATGGCGATGACAGCCGGCACGCCGGCTCCGGCAAGCAACGGACCCAGTGCTCCCAAGGCTCCGGACGCGGCTGCCGCGGTGCCATCCGCACCCGCGCTCTGGCAGGAGGCAAGCACCACCAGGCGGGGCGGTTGGGCCATATTGCGGACACCCTCGACGAGCCGCGCGGCGTCGACAGGATCTTCTCCATCTTCAAGCCAGAGCATGGGCGTGAGTTTGCCGCTTTGCTGGACCAAACCACCGTGGCAAACCAGATAGAAGACGTCGTAGCCCTTCTCAAGTTCTCTCAGTATGTTGTCGGTCGTGGCGGCGACGGTTCCGTTGGGCGGGGAAGCCAGCGTATTGACCGCGAATCCAGCGCCCTTTAACCCTGTTTCCGCGCGCAGTTTTTCGTTCTTCACATCGACTGGCGGCAAACCCGCTTGGAGATTCTCCGGGTTGATCGCCTGATTCAGATTGGGCGGGTTCGCGATCGCGATTAGTGCTTTGAGCTGCGATTTCGGCCCAATGGGGCGCAGATTGGGGCTCGATAGAAACCGCGAGAAGAGAATGGTGTCGCCATTGAAGAGCGGGTTTCCAGCCGTATCGCGAAGGCACTCCCAACGGACATGGTGCAGTTCCTGGGCAGCCGGTTCGATTAGCAGGCGCACGCGGAGCATGTTGCCTGGGCCGGATTGGTCGAGTTGCGCCGAGGCCTTTTGGAGTGCGTCCTTGGCGTTTGGCGCCCCAAAAAACAGCTCGGTAAGCCGGGCTTCGTACTTAGAGTCTTCGGCGCGGAGATTCGCAAGCTCGTCGAGGTCGATCTTCAGCACGTCCCCAGGAAAAATCTCGTCCTGACCATTGATTCGAAGCCTCGGCGACATCGGATACCCGGCGTTCGGAGCAGATAGCGGTCCGACGGTAAACTCGAGCTCGGCGATGACGGGCATGGTATTGAAATCGCGATCAAGAAATTTGGCTCTATCGCAAAGACGCAACTATATCAAATCGAGGATTATTTGTACCAGCCAGATAGGCACGCTCTTTTGTCCCGTGTAATTCTTTTATGGAGACACGGGACAGGAGGGAATTGTTCGCGCGCCTCAGTCTTGGCTCATTTCCACGCCGAATTTTTTCGCTGCCGCCTTGATGCGTTTCCATGCGGCGTCTTTGTCGGCTTTCGTGACGCCTTCCACCCGATCGAACCGCGCTATCGCATTGCGGACGTGCGACGCGTCTTCAAGCGGCTCCTTGCGCTGCTTGGGGAATGCGAATTGGGTGGCTGGGATCTTGTCGCGTTTGGCTTCGGTGAGTTTGCTCATGTAAAAAGCTTGAGCAAATCGAGTGCCTAGCCGCGCGGGTAACCCGGCGGCATCAGCAGCGTCAACGCATCGGGAGTCACGCGGATAGTCGCGGGGAGCTGGCCAACGTGCTCCCCGTCGGCTTGCAAATGCACCCGGCTGCCGTTTGCTGGGCAGAGTGAAACCTGCGTCGCGCGGTGAATGTGCACGCCGGACATCCCGCCCAAGGATTTCGTAGTCACGCCAAACAGGTACTTGAGGTACAGGAAGGAGTTGCGCCCCTCGAACAGCACAACTTCAAATTCGTCATCCAAAAGGGTGACGTCGCGCGCAATCTCAAAATCGCCCCCATAGTTCCGCACCTTGCTGATGAGAGCGAAGGAGCAGCGGCGTGGTTTACCGTCGACGTTGACGTCGAACTCTTGCAGATCGCGACCGAACTGGCTGAAGCCGGCGAGCCAATAGGAGAGCTTCCCCAGGCGCTGCTTGAGCGGGAGATGGACGTCGTAAACAATCTTGGCGTCAAGTCCGGCGCCGGCCATCAAAAGAAAATGCCGGTGCGCGCCGGTGGCATCGTCGAAGGTCCCGAGGGAGATACGCCGCGGCTCCCAGGTATCCAGATGAGCGGCGGCGGTCTGCAACTTTGAGGCGATACGCATCTCATTGGCGAGCACGTTCGCGGTGCCAGCCGGAAGGATTCCGAGCGGAAGCTGCGAACCTGCGAGACCGGCTACCACTTCGTTGATGGTGCCGTCGCCTCCGGCCGCTAAGACAAGATCGGTACCGTCCAAAATGCAGCGCGCGGCAATCTCCCCGGCGGTGCGCGGCCCGGTGGTGGGCAGGGTTTGGACGGTGTGGCCCTTGTCCCGCAGTACCTGTTCGGCAAGCCTGAGGCGGTGGATGCGCGACCTTCGAAAACCACCGGCGAATGGGTTATAGATTATGGAAATTCGAGGGAAGCGGGGAATATTTTTTTCCTGTTACATACTAAGTATAAAGAATGCCCAAGAAGAGTGATGTTCCTCGCGAAGCGGAGGCATTGCGAGAAGCCATCCGTCACCATGAGCACCAATATTATGTTCTGGATTCTCCGGAGATCAGCGATGCCGAATACGACAATCTAATGCGCTCGCTGCGGCGTCTGGAAGCGGAGCACCCGGATGTCCAAACGCCCGATTCCCCCACCGCGCGGGTGGGCGGTAAGCCGCGCGAAGGCTTCGTGAAAGCGGCGCACAGCGCGCCGATGCTGAGTCTGGACAACGCCTTGAACCCCGAGGATCTGCATGAGTTCGACCGGCGGACGCGGGAGTTGCTCGGCGCCGAAGTGCCGGAATACGTCGCCGAACTGAAGATGGATGGTCTCTCCATGGCGGCCCGATATACCGATTCCCGGTTAGCGCAGGCGGTCACGCGAGGCGACGGGCGCACGGGCGAGGATGTGACGGAGAATGCGCGCACCATAAGATCGCTGCCGCTCGCGGTGAAGGTGGATGACGGCGAACCGATCGGGCAGCCGTTCGAAGTGCGCGGGGAAGCGGTGATGAATCGAGCGGCGTTTGAAAGACTGAACCTGTCGCGCGAGGAGCAGGGGCTCAGCCGTTTCGCGAATCCACGGAATGCCGCGGCAGGGTCGTTGCGTGTGCTCGAGCCGTCGGTGACCGCGCTACGGCGTCTGGATTTCTATCCTTATTCGCTATTGGTGGATGGGAGGCCGGCGTTTCCCACGCATTGGGAGTCGCTCGAGTGGCTGCAGGCGCACGGGTTCAAAGTGAACCGGCATCGCAAGCTGTGCCAGACCGCGGACGAACTGCTGGCGTTTTGCGCGGAATGGGAAGCGCAGCGCGAGCAACTGCCTTACGAGATCGACGGCGTGGTGGTGAAGGTGAACCAGGTCGCGCAGCAGGAGGGCTTGGGCTGCACGGCCAAGGCGCCGCGGTGGGCCATCGCGTTCAAGTATGCGGCGCGGCAGGCGGAGACGCAGGTGGAAAACATCGACGTGCAAGTGGGCCGCACCGGTGCGCTCACACCTGTCGCCAAGCTGGTTCCGGTGGAAGTGGGCGGCGTGATGGTGGCGCGCGCGACGCTGCACAACGAAGACGAAATCGCGCGGTTAGGGCTGCAGATAGGCGACACGGTTATCGTGGAGCGCAGCGGCGATGTGATTCCGAAAGTGGTTCGCGTGAAGGTGCAGGGATCGTACCGGCGTCCATTTCACATGCCGAAATCGTGCCCGGTGTGCGGCGGCAAGGTGGCGCGCGAACAGGGGGAATCGGCGAGCCGCTGTTTGAATGCGAGCTGCCCGGCGCGGCTGAAGGAATCGATTCTGCACTTCGCTTCGCGCGGAGTGATGAATATCGACGGGCTGGGCGACGCCATCGTGGATCAGTTGGTGGATCAGCACATAGTGACCAACGTCGCCGCTCTGTATGAATTGAAGCTAGACCAGTTGCTGCAGCTCGAACGGATGGGCGATAAGTCCGCCCAAAAATTGCTGGCCAATATCGAGAAATCGCGCGCCCTGCCGCTGCCGCGAGTGCTTCATGGTTTGGGAATCCGCTTCGTCGGAGAGCGGACCTCGGTATTCCTGGCGGAACGCTTTGGCGGCATGGTGAAGATCATGGATGCCACGCAACAGGCGCTGCAGGAAGCCGAAGAGGTTGGGCCGAAGATCGCCGAGAGCATCGTGCTGTTCTTCAAAGAAGTTCGAAACCGCGAACTGGTGGAGAAGTTGAGATTAGCCGGATTACAGTTCGAATACGAGATGAAGAAGCGCGAGGACGGTCCGCTGCAAGGGCTGACATTTGTGCTCACCGGAAGCCTGAACGCGCTTACGCGGGAAGAAGCGAAAGAGCGGATTGAATCGGCGGGCGGGAAGGTGCAGGCGTCGGTGAGCCGCAAGACGCATTACGTAGTAGCCGGCGGGGACGCGGGATCGAAACTGGATAAGGCGCGCACGCTCGGCATTACAGTGATCGACGAACAAAAGCTTCTGGCGATGATCGGAATGGCTTAAAACCCAGTCGGCCGAATCCAGAAGCTCTCGCGCCACTCTCCGCCAGGGGCAACGCTCCGCAGATCTTTATATTGACCGCTGCGCGCGAGATTCAAAGCGTTAGTGACGGCTGCCATGGGCTCAAAGCAAATGAAGTTACGGCCGGGGGGCGCAAAGCTCACCGCCACCGGATACTTCGGACCGTAGCTTACGGTAATCCGCTCTTTATCGCCTTGCACCCAGAAATCGGCGCGGCCATCGCTGCCGCGAATCAGGTTACTGAAGACGTCGTCGAGCTGCGCTCCTTTGAGCGGGTAGGGGTCGGCGAATTCAACGGGCTTGCTCTGGCCGGTGGGAACCAGCTTCGGTGAAAGTTCGACGTGGTCACGCGCGGCCAGATGAACGGTCCAGGCATCGCGGGGTGCGTCGTGCAGAGTGAAGTAGGGATGAAAGCCAATCGAAACGGGCATGGGGTCCGCGCTCAGGTTTCGCAGCACGGTCTCAACTTCAAGCACTCCCGCTGAAAGACGATAAGTCATCTCGATGCTATGCGCGAAAGGGAACTGCGCCATCAGATCCGGGTGCTTCCAGAAATCGAGACGGCTGGTGACGTGCGCGGATGCGGCGCCGGCTTTGGCCTCAACCACCTCCCAGTAGGACGAAAACATCAGGAGGCCGTGAATTGGAAAATGATTGGAATCGGGCCGGATATTCTTCAGGTCGGGGTTCAGAATGAATTTCTGGCCATTGGCGTAGAAGGCGTACTGGTCCAACCGGTTGGCCCAAGGCGCGAGGAAAGGAATGCCGCAAAACTGCGGGGCCGCGGCGAAGTCGGACACCTTGGCATAAGGAAACCAGAGCGCATTTTTGCCGTTGATCTTAAACTCGTAAGCCATGTTACCGACGGCGGGCGCGATCGAAACTTCGGCGTGGTGAGCCGCATCGGTGAGACGAACGATGGCCACACCATCGGCGGTAGTTCGAACGGCGGAGTAATTTTCGGAGAGCGCCGGGACTTGAGACATGAGAGCGAGAAGGCAGCCGAGCAGGATGCGCGTCATTTACCTGTGCGAGGTTAGCATAACGCGCCGCGGGGTCGAGCGCACGATACCCGGCTTCTTATTTATTCATTCGCTCGCCAACGCACGGCGAACTGCGGCGGGCTCCTTGGCTATAACCGTGCGATACGCCCGGGCTGCCGAATCGGGCTGCCGGCCGCCCTGTTCCCACTCCTGCAAAGCACGCTTGCTGATGCCGTAGGCTCGGGAGAATTCGGCCTGGGACATTTTCACCCGCTTGCGAATGGCCTTGACGTCGATCGGCTCCGGCCAGATCTGCTACAGTTCCACCTTGCCTTGCTGATGCGCGAGCACCAGTTTCATTCCCTCAATCAGTTCTGAACCGAAGGTTGTCTTTTTCGCGGCGGTTTTCTTCGGCATTCTATTGAGCTCCTTTCAGATGGGCCGCGATTCCCTGCCGATGGCGGTTTTCGGAGTCCGCCTGATCCCGGTATCACGTCGCTAGCTGCGCGTCATTGCCCGTGAGAGGCTAGCACAACGCGCCGCGGGGACCCGGCAGCCTTTTCGAACCCAGTTACTTCGCTGCGCGCCGGCGGACCGCCAGGCCAAGGATGGCTAGACCCGATCCCATAAATACGATGGTGGCCGGTTCCGGAGTGCCGGTCCCGCCGCCGCCGCGGATAACGCCGGTGCCGATCAGATTCCAGTTGATGGACTCATTCCCATCGGTCGAACCGTGAATGAAGTCGTAGCCGAAAGTATCGAGAATGTGCGCGGAGTCGCTGGTGGTGACCAGGGTGCCGTTCTCGTCGAAGGAGACAATCGGCTGGTTTGCAGCGCATAGCGCGGCTTGGCTGGCGTCGGCCGGATTGGTGCATCCGCCCAGCGGGTGCGAGGGATCGATATTCAATGGCCCGCCTCCGAAGATGCCAGAGTCGCTGCTATCGAAGTTGTAAGACGCCGACTGCGTGAAGATTCCGGTTTGCCCCGGCGCGATGGTCAGCGGCGTCCAGAAGTTGAATAAGATCGGACCGGCACCCGGATTCAAAGTCACTGAAAAATTAGTGATGGTGACGGGAGTTGTTCCGGTGTTGTCGATTCGAACAGCGCCCGAGTCAAATGACTCCGACGGAGGAGTTTGCGAAACTACGTTGGGATCGCCCAGCCAGGGAGTCGGGAAGAACCCGCTGGGGCGCAGGTTGTCGGCGTATCCAACGTAGATGTTGACACTGTCGGCTGCGGCGGGCAGCGACGAAAGGAGCAGCCCCGCTGCGAGAGTCGTCAAGAGAGAGGGGAAGCGTTGCATTTGAATTCCTCTCGGTATTTATAGAGCGAATTCAAATTCAATCAAATAGGAAAATAGCGAGGGCGGGCAATGGAACGTGAGGTTTCGAGCACTCCAGGACGCGGGTATGTTAGGTTCGGTACACATGCGCCAGAACGGAAAAACTGTCTCGATATTTGTGACGTGCATTGTCGATCAGCTTTTTCCGCAGGTGGGAATAGCGATGGCAGAGGTGCTCGAAGGGCTTGGGTTCCAGGTGGATTTTCGCGAGGCGCAGACCTGTTGCGGCCAGCCTGCGTTTAACAGCGGCTACCATGATCCGGCGCGGGCGGCGGCGCGCCATTTTCTGAACGTGTTCCGCGATGCGGAATTCGTCGTGGTGCCTTCAGGTTCGTGCACGGCCATGGCGAGTCGCCATTTCCAGGATCTTTTCGATCCGGGCGATCCGCTCCATGTTGAGTCGCTGGCGATGGCGCCGCGCGTTTTCGAATTTTCGAAATTCCTGACGGAAGTGGCGAATGTGGAAGATGTCGGGGCGCGTTTTGAAGGCGCCGTGACGTATCACGACAGTTGCCATGCGCTGCGCGAACTACGCGTGAAAGATGGGCCCAGACGGCTTCTGAACCGGGTGCGAGGCCTCGAACTCCGGGAGATGGACATCGCCGAAGAGTGCTGCGGTTTCGGGGGTACCTTCTCGGTAAAGTTCCCGGAGGTGTCGGGCGGGATGGCGCGGACGAAAATTGATTCCATCTTGAGGACGGGCGCGAAGACGGTGGTCTCGATCGACTCAAGTTGCTTGATGCAACTGCAAGGCGCGATGACGCGATTGGGACTTCCTATACAGACGATGCACTTGGCCGAAGTGCTGGCCAGCCGGTGAGTGGAGGCTATGGTGTCGGCAATTTTTGAGAAGAAGATCCACAACACCCTGGCCGATGCCAACCTGCAACTCGCTATCTATAAGGCCACCGGGCGCCTGATCGAGCACCGGAAGCATGCGGTCGAGGACGCCGTGCTGCCGGAGTATCAGGCGATGCGCACGCAGGCCAACGCGGTGAAGCGGCACACCATCGAGAATCTGGCCTACTATCTGGAGCAATTCGAAGCGAGCGTGACGGCGCATGGCGGCAAAGTGGTCTGGTGCCGGGATGCGCGCGAGGTTGCCGATTTCGTTTTGAAACTGGCCAGCGAGCGGAAGTCGAAGATCATCGTGAAATCGAAATCGATGACCACCGAGGAAATCGACTTCAACGATCGCCTGGAGCATTTCAATATGAAGCCGGTGGAGACGGACCTGGGCGAGTACATCGTGCAGCTCAACCACGAACGGCCGTATCACATTGTTGCACCGGCGCTGCATTTGACGCGGCATGACGTCGCCGACATCTTCACGCGCGAGTTGGGCATTGAGCATGAGACGGTGATTGAGAAGCAGACCATGATTGCGCGGGCGCTGCTTCGTGAGAAGTTTCTGGCGGCGGACATTGGCGTGAGCGGGGCGAATTTCCTGGTGGCGGATTCGGGAGCCGTGGTGCTGGTGGAAAACGAAGGCAATGCGCGGCTGACGACATCGGCGCCGCGCATCCACGTCGCTGTCGCGGGAATCGAGAAGCTGATCCCGCGCGCACAGGATCTGGCCGTCTTTCTTAAGCTGCTGGGCCGCAGCGCAACAGGCCAGTTGCTCACCGCTTATACCTCGTTCCTTTCGGGGCCGCGGCGAGAGGGTGAGATTGACGGGCCGGATGAATTCTATGTGGTGCTGCTCGACAATGGCCGCACCAAATTGTTGGCGGATCCGGGGAAGCGGCAGTCGCTTTACTGCATCCGGTGCGGGGCGTGCCTCAATATATGCCCGGTGTACCGAAAGATCGGAGGCCACAGCTTTCCGTGGGTGTACTCCGGGCCGATCGGGGCGATTATCATGCCACAGTTCAAAGGGATAAATCACGAGCCGGAATTGCCGTTCGCGTCCAGCCTGTGCGGCGCTTGTGCCGAAGTTTGTCCGGTGAAGATCGATATTCCCAAGGTGCTGCTGGACCTGCGCAAAGAAGTGAAAGAGGAGCAGGCGCGGAACGGCGCCGTGCAATTGGAGCGTATGGCTTTCCGGGCATTCGGCTGGCTGGTGACGCATCCGCGGGCGTATGCCGCGGCTTTAACCGCCGGAAGCCGGTTCGGCTCCCGCATCAATTTGACGCGTTGGGGAAGATGGATACCTCCGCTTCGGGGGTGGCTGAGCGAGCGCGAGTTGAGCATTCCGCCCAAGCGTACATTCCGCGCGTTGTGGATTAAACGCAAGCGTGAAGTGAATACCTAAAGTTATTCAGGAATAGAGACGATCTTAGATCTGAGCGCAATACAGGGCTCATAGCTAAGGATGCGTTTGATCTGCCTGAGAATCCGGGGCCTGCTGGTGAGCGCCGCAGTCGCGCTTGCTGGGGTGGGTGCTGCATGCGCGGCAGTTTCTCCAATTACGCAGGTCAGCCAGATTCGCCTGCTCCCGCCCGCGGAAGCGAGTAAAGCCAAGCCTGTCCGTCTCCAGGGAGTGATCACTTACGCGGAGCCGGCGCGCTATTTGTTTTTTCTTCAGGATGCTTCCGGTGGTATCTACATAGATAACGTGCCGCCCGATTCGCGGGATTTCCACGAGGGGCAACTCGTCGAGGTGAAAGGAGTCACCGAAATGGGTTTGTTTGCTCCGAGCGTGCTGCAAAGCCAGATTACGGTTTTGGGAGCCGCTGCGTTGCCACGGCCACAAGCGGTGAGTTTCGACCGGCTAATGTCGGGTCTGGAAGACAGCCAGCGGGTCGAAATCGCGGGCGTGCTGCGATCGGCGAAAGTCGACGCTCAGCGGCTGGTCATGACCATCGCCATGGGACAAGGCCGCATCACCGCGACGGCGCGTGATTTCACGGGGACCGATCATGGCGGCATGGTGGACTCCAACGTCCGGGTACGCGGGGTAGTGGCTAGCCAATTCAACCAGCATCGACAACTGACCGGGGTCGCTTTGGATGTAATCGGGCTGAGCGACGTGGAAGTGGACCACGCCCCGGAACTGGGTCCGTTTGAGTTGCCCGTTCGCCTGATCGGGAGCCTGATGAATTTCACCGACGATCCGGGCCAGTGGCGGCACCGCGTCCGGTTAGAGGGAACCGTCACTCACCAGCGCCCGGGGCATGGCTTATTCATTACCGATGGGAACGAGCGCCTTTACGTGGAGACGGACGGCATGACGAAATTGTCCGCCGGCGACCGGGTGGATGTAGCGGGATTTCCGGCCATGGGAGACTTTACTCCATCCCTTCAGAACGCAATTTCTCGGAAGACAGGGAAGGGTAAGCCTCCCTCGGCGACGCATGTCACTGCATCCGACGTGCTGACGGGCGAGTTTGACAAGGCATTGATTGAAATCGATGCGACGCTGATGAATCGTGTCAAGGAGGGTGACCGCCACGTTTTGGCGCTTACGTCGGACAATGTTACATTCGACGCGTTTCAGGAACGTGTGAAATCGCCGGACACGAAGGCGGCTACGGACGAGATGGTTCCTGGTAGCCGGCTGCGATTAACAGGCATTTGTGTAATGACCGCAGACCATGGCGTCGGTCAGCCATTGGGATTCGAACTGTTGCTGCGCTCCCCGAACGACATAGTGACGCTCACAAAGCCTTCCTGGTGGAGTTTTGGGCGGATCATTGCGGCTGCCGGCGCGATGGCGGGGACGATTCTTGCCGCCCTGAGTTGGATCTTTATCCTAAGGCGCCGGGTCAAGAAGCAGACCGAATTGATAGAGCAAAAACTAGCTTCAGAGACTGCCCTGGAAAAGCGGTACCGCGATCTTTTTGCAAGCGCTACCGAAATGATCTACGCCCACGATGTGTCCGGAAGACTGACCACCTTCAATGGCGGCGCGGAGAAGATCACCGGGTACAAGCGTCGTGATGCGCTGCGAATGAACATCCTGGATCTGGTGAAACTGGAGCAGCAGGAATCAGTGCGGCGCTGGTTAAGCGAGTTGAAAAACCATAACCCGGTACTGAAGTTTGAGCTGCAGATCGCAACGCGCAGCGGACGCGCGGCGACGATCGAAGTTAGCGCGACCATCCTTCAGCATGAGGGAGAAGTTGACGGCGTAGAGTGCATCGCGCGGGATGTGAGCGAGCGGAACCGGATCGCTTCGCTCGAACGCGATCGGAACGACGTCCTCGAATGTTTGGGCAAGAATGAACCGCTGCCCCTGGTGCTCGGGCGGCTGACCCGGCTTGTGGAGTGCCAGCGTCCGGGTGCGATTTGCGCCGTGATGCTGGCCAGGCGCGACCGGCTTCATGTAGCCGCGGGAACGCACCTGCCGGAAGAAATTCGCCGCATCCTGGAAGATTTACCGATCACCGAGCTGTCGCTGACGTGCGGTGCGGCGGCATGCGCGAATCGAATGGTCATCTCAGCCAATCTCTCGACGGATCCGCGGTGGTTCCTTTATCGCGATTTGGCGAAAGCTTTGGGTGTTTGGTCGTGTTGGTCCGTTCCCATCCTTTCGGCTCATGGTGCGGTGTTGGGCACGGTGGCGTTGTATCAGCCGGTCCCGGGAGTTCCTGATAAAGAAGATACCGAGTTGTTGGAAGCGGCCTGCCGGCTGGGCGCGCTTGCCGTCGAGCATTCGCAACTCTACAACCAGCTCGCGTACGAGTCGCAGCATGACGTACTCACCGGACTTCCCAATCGCTCGTTATTTGAGGACCGTTTGCGCCAGGCCCTGGCGAACGCGCGGCGGTCGCAGCTCCCGGTGACGCTGATGTATCTCGACCTGGACCGGTTCAAGCAGGTAAACGATACGCTGGGTCATAAGTGCGGCGATGAGCTGCTGCAGCAGGTGGTGGTGCGCTTGAAAGCATCGCTGCGGGAAACCGATACCCTGGCGCGGATCGGCGGCGACGAGTTCACGCTAGTGCTGCCGGATGTGAAAGAGCGGGAACAGGCCGAGCAGGTTGCCGTGAAGATGATCGCGACACTGGCCGAGAAATTCACAATTAGCGGAAATGCCGTCTGGATTAGCGCCAGTATCGGAATCAGCCAGTATCCGGACGATGGCGACGATTCCGACGTTCTGCAACAGAAGGCCGATCTGGCGATGTATCACGCCAAACGCAATGGCAAAGGCAAGTTCGAGTGGTATGCCGCCCCGATGGAAAACGACACCGAAGAGTTTCCCGCTAGCTTTTCCGCGATCGGGCCGATCGCTTGTGAGACGGCGAGCACGATAAACTAATCGAGCCGTGTCACGCGAACAAATTCTTCGGAGTGTGAGGAGTGCTCTGGGTACGGGGCCGGGACAAATCCCGCCTCCGCCTCCCCCGGTGATGCTGCAAGTACCGACGGCGTCGCCAAGCGAACTTGCGGAAACGTTCGCGGAACGACTTACGGCGCTCGGAGGCAAGGTTTACCGGGTTGACACGCCTTCCGCCGCGCGCCAGACGGTGGAGCAGTTGACGTTAGGTAAAACCGCCATCGCATCCAACGAGCCGTTCCTGCACGACGCCGGCATTACGAGTCTTGCGAACGTGCGGAGCGGCGTTTTTGACACGTTGACGCTCCGCGAGGCCTGCGCGACATCGGATTGCGGGATCACGGGCGCAACCTATGCGCTGGCGGACACCGGAAGCGTGGCGATGCTCGCCAGTCCCGTGGAAGCGCGCATGATCTCGCTGCTTCCGCCCATGCACATTGCCGTGGTGCAGTTATCCAGAATGCTCTCCAGCCTGGATGAACTGCTCACGATTCTGCCACATCCCGCCGAGCAGTCGAGTTCCATGGTGCTGATTACCGGTCCGAGCCGTACTGGCGATATCGAGCAGATTCTGGTTCGCGGGGTACATGGGCCGGGTGAGATCCACGTTATTTTGGTGTGACGAAGTAGGGCGCGAGTTGCGGCGCGACGTCCACGACGGGCGCTCCTAGAAATCGCGCGACCGGCGGATTCTCTATCCATCGAGTGCCGGGCGGGTAGACTGCTACCGCGTCCCAAATTACGGAGTCCATGCCGAAACGGATCTCTCGCACTTGCGCTAATCGGCCAAGATGTTCCGGTCCGCCGAATGCCGCCGACAGTACTCGCTGTTTGTCCCAGAACTGTTGAACGCGCGGATCGTTCAGGCGCGATCGCACGGCAATGCCCGGTTCGGCCCAGTCAGTGTCCAGCACCGGCTCCCAAATCACAAACACGCGCGCGCCCGGTTGCGGATGAGTATCGAGAAACTGTTCCAATGCGGAGGCCCCCCGCAAGCAAGTGCTTCAAGTTGGGGAGAGGAAAGCGATGACACGCGTTTCCGCCGACGCTGTATTGAAGCCCGCACGAAGAATCGCGAGATCGAAGGCACGGAAAGAAACGGTGGCGCGCGAATTCGGGGAGAAGCGGCCAGCCAGAACTCCAGCCACGAACTGCGGAAAGATCAGCATCGCCGCGACTATTGCCGCGGATGACCAGAGCAGAATCGTCCGAAACACGCGGTGCCGGAATTCGCAACGGCCTCTGCGATACGTCTGAACGAACCCAAACGCCAGCGACAACACGGAGAATAGGAGCAGGAATGGACGCAGGCGTTCGCTGAAAATAGAAGCGCCCGCCGAGCCGGCAGCCATCAGCAGGGTTCCGAGAGGCAGGCAGCAGCTCAGCGCTGCTATCAAACTCGCCACAGCCGCGATGGAAGACAGAACTGAACCTTTGGGAACTGGAGCTTTGGGAACTGAACCTTGGCCGCCGCGATCGCTCACCTTCCGAAGTCTAGCGCGTCCCATGTGCGGCAGGGAGAGCTGTAACGCGATGCTCTACAATACGTAAGTGGGATTGGACTCGTCGCTTCAGGTAGCCGTTTCCAGGCTAAATCAGGTTCGAACCGAGATCGGAAAGGTGATCGTGGGACAGCACGACGTTGTTGAAGGCGTGCTGATTTGCCTGATTGCGTCGGGTCACGTTTTGCTGGAAGGCGTGCCGGGATTGGGCAAGACGACACTGCTGCGAACGCTCGCCCGCGCCCTGCAGTTGAAGTATTCGCGTATTCAATTTACGCCGGATTTAATGCCGGCCGACATCGTCGGCAGCATGGTGATCGAGAATGACGATCGTGGCGGTAAGTCGCTGCGCTTCCAGCCGGGTCCCATCTTCGCGAACCTTGTGCTTGCGGATGAGATCAATCGGGCAACTCCGAAGACGCAGTCGGCGCTGCTTGAGGCGATGCAGGAGCGCACCGTCACCAGCGGGAACACCACGCATGAACTGGATCTTCCGTTCCTGGTGATGGCGACGCAGAATCCGATCGAAATGGAAGGCACTTATCCGCTTCCAGAAGCGCAGCTCGATCGCTTCCTGATGAAGATTCTGGTGACTTATCCGACGCGAGAGGAACTCGGGCGCATTGTCGAACGGACCATTCAGCGCGAGACGGCGCAAGTGATACCGGTGCTCGACAGCCACAGCATCATGGAAGTGCGCTCGGTCTGCCGCGAGGTGCTGGTTGCGCCGCACGTGCAGGATTACGCGATCCAGCTTGTGATGGCGACGCAGCCGGATCAAAAAGAGGCGCACGAAATGGCGCGCAAATACATTCGCTACGGCAGTTCACCCCGCGGCGCCCAGGCGCTGGTGGAGTGCGGGCGCGTGCTGGCACTGATGCGCGGGCGATTCCATCTCAGCACCGACGACATTCGGGCGGTCGCATCGGCCGTGCTGCGGCATCGGATCATTCTGAACTTTGACGCTCACGCCGATGGCCAGACGCCGGAAACGATTCTCTCGGCAATCGTCAGCGGGGTGACGGCACACGCTTCGGCGGCTTAGCCATGCGCGGGAGTGCCGGCCAAAAAGAACGATCGCACAAATTCTCCGCGGCGCAAGCGCCTTTACTGGACCGGCAGTTTCTCGAAAAGCTGGAGCGTCTGACCATTCACTGGCAGCGGTCGTTTCCGGGGCTGGTAGGCGGCCACAACGTATCGCGTTTCGCAGGCGGCGGGCAGGAATTTCTGGATCACCGTCATTTCCACCATGGTGACGATCTGCGCGCGGTCAACTGGCGCGCGTATCTACGGCTGGACAAGCTGTTTCTGAAGATGTTTCAGATTGAGCCGCGCGTGCCGGTGCGGTTGCTGCTCGATACCAGCCGGTCGATGGCGGCGGCCCACGGGAATAAGTTCGATTACGCGCGGAAGCTGGCGGCGTCGCTCTGTTACATCGGACTGGTCCGGCTGGACACCATCTCGATTCATCCTTTTTCAACGCATCTCGGGGAAGGCAAACAGTGCGGGGGCGGGCGGCACCGGTTCAGCCCCGTGATGAATTATCTCGGCGCGCTCGAATCGGATGGCCAGACAGATTTCCTGGCTGTGTCGCGAGAGTTTATCTCCACGTTTTCGCAGCGCGGATTGCTGATTGTGATTTCAGATTTTTTGGATGACGCCTCGTGCGAGAAGCCGCTGCAGTACCTTTCCGATTTCGGGCACGAGTTGTGCCTCATTCAGCTTTGGGCGGAAGAGGATCGCGTGCCGCCTTGGACGGGCGAGCTCGATCTTGTGGATGGCGAAACCGATCAGGAGTTGCGGCTGCAGGTCGATGAGGCCGCGCAAGGCCGCTACACCGAAGCGTTCGACCGCTACGCCGCGAGCCTTCAGAATCTGGCGCAGCGCAACGGCGGGCGGTACGTCGGCGTCTCTACCAGCATGGCCATTGAGGACATCGTGTTCGGTGCGCTGGTGCGTGCGCGGAGCTTGGCGTAGGTGTTCTTTTTAAATCTCAGCGTTCTGCAATTCGTGGGCCTGTTTGGCGCGGCGTCCGCCGTGGCCGTCGCGCTGTATCTGCTGGACCGGTCGCGCCGGCGTGAAGTGGTTTCCACACTGCGCTTCTGGGTGGCGGCCGAACAGCCGACGGAGGTGGTGCGCAGGAAGCATATTCAGCAGCCGCTTTCCTTGATATTGCAGTTGCTCGGCATGCTACTGCTGCTGCTTGCGATCGCGCAACTGCGATTCGGCAGCGCGGATGCGCAGGGGCGTGCGCACGTGATCATTCTGGAAACATCGGCATGGATGGGGGCCGTCGCACCGAACTCGCGCGAACCTGGGCGGACGTTGATGGACGCCGCGCGGACACGTGCTTACGCTTATTTAAACGCGCTGCCAGCGCGCGACCGGGTGATGCTGCTCCGTGCCGACGGTCTGGCAACTCCGGCCACGGCTTTCGAAACTGACCATTCGGTTGTGCGTCGTGCGATCGCCGATTCCCGCGCGGGTGCGACTGCGCTCAATCTGGACCAAGCGCTTCAGTTTGCGCGTCAGTTGGAGCGCCCGGGAAAGTCGCAGGGCGAGATTGCATTCATCGGCTCGGGCCGTGTGAATGCAGCGGAGAGCGCCGATGGCCAGAGCGCGCCGGACAATTTACGTGTGCTGCCGGTGCAAGACACGGTCGAAAACTGCGGGCTTCGGAAGATTGGATTGCGACGTTCGGATGCGGACCCATCGGTGTGGGAAATTTATGTCTCGGCCCGAAACTACGGGACCGGGCCGAAATCGGTGCGGGTGGTGACGGGTTTCGGCGGTGCGTCCATCGGCTCACAAACGCTGGTGCTGCAGCCCGGCGCGGATCGAGAGATCGCGTTTACGCACAGGACCAACGCGGCTGGATTTCTTGACGTGAGGCTCTATCCGACGGACGGTTTCGCGGATGATAATCGCGTCGTGCTCGCGCTTCCGGCGCTCGAAATCCTGCCGGTGACGGTGTACTCGGATAATGCGGATCTGCTACGGCCGTTTTTCGATTCCAACGGTCGCGTGAGTGCGCGCTTTCTAAGAACCGGGGAATATCGTCCGGACAACGCCGGACTGGTGGTTCTGCATCATTTTCGTCCGCGTCAGCGGCCCGCAACGGACACCATTTGGATTGACCCATCGCCGAGCGAATCACCGGTTCCAGTAAAGGCCACGGTGCATAAACCGGAAGCGGTGCAGTGGACATCGGACCGCGTGCTGGGGGATGGATTGCGCACGCGCGACGTGCATCTCGAATCGGCGTCCGTATTCCAGACCATAGCGGGCGACACGGCGATCGCGGCCGTCGACGGTGGCGCGATTTTAGTGGCGCGAGATGCCAAGCCGCGCATGGTGGTGTTCGGGTTCGACCCCGGCGCGATGCGCTATGAACTCGCGATGCCCCTCCTGTTCGGAAACATTCTGCGCTGGATGGCGCCCGCCGCGTTCCGGCTGTCGGACTTGAATTCACAGAGCGCGGGAACGGTGAATGCGGTGCTCGATAGCTCGGTTTCCCCGAGCGACATCAAGGTGACGCGCGAGGATGGCACGCCGCTGCCGTTCACGCTGCGCGACCGCTCGCTGCATTTTTTCTCGGGCGAGAAAGGCATCGTGCGGGTGCGGACGGGCGAACGTGAGACGGTTTATTCATTGACGCTGCCGGAGGTGGGTGAGACCAAATGGACAGCGCCCGCGAGTGCCCGACGCGGACTTCCGGCGTTCACCGAATCGGGCGCGGCGTCGCGAGATCTTTGGCGGATGCTGGCCATCGCGGGCCTAGCCTGCCTGCTGTGTGAATTCATCTTCTTTGGACGGTTGCACCGGTTTGGGCGGTCCCCGCGGACATTGAAGCGCGCGCGCGTGGCTGTTCGCCCGGCATTTCGAAAGGCATCCTGATGAGCTTCGGGCACGCATGGATACTGTGGCTCGCGATTGTCGCCGCGGCGTGGGCCGTCTGGGAGTGGCCGCGCACCGCTCGACGACCGGCGCTCGCGCTGAAAGTGGCGACGATCTTGTGCGTGATACTTGCCCTCGCCGAACCACGATTGAAGTTCAACGACAGCAAGGTGGCGCTCGCTGTTTTGGTGGACACGTCGGCCAGCTCAACGCCACAGGATCTCGCAACGGCGTCGGGCATTGTGAACCAGATCGAGCGCGAGCGCGGCCGGCACACGACGCAGGTGATTCCGTTCGCGCGCACCACTCGCGTGCCTTCCGCAGAGGAGCATCAGAGCGGGTGGCACTTCCAGCAGACTGCGGGCGAATACGGACGGGCGACGAACATTGAGAACGCCGTGCGCGAGGCGGTGGCGGGTCTCCCGTCGGGCCTGGTGCGCCGCGTGGTGCTGATGACCGACGGCAACGAAAATCTTGGAACCGTCACTCGCGCGACGTGGCAGGCGCAACAACTCGGCATTCCGATAGACACCATTCCGCTTGCCGGACATCCGAAGCCGCATCTGAACGTGGAATCCGTCAGCGTACCTGCCCAAGTCTTCAGCGGTGAAAGGTTCCCGGTCGACATCGCTCTAAGTGCGCCGGAGAGCGCGGCGGCAACCGTTGAGATTTACGCCGAAGGTAAGAGACTGGGCTCGAATGAGGTGAGGCTCGGACGCGGCGAGAATCATTTTCGCGTGCGCGCGAGCTTGAACGCCATCGGCGCGATTGATCTCGCGGCAAGGATCAGCGCTCCTGGATTGGGCGAGGTGCGCACCGAGCAAGCTGTTACCGTGAGGCGTCCGCATGTGCTGGTGCTCTCGCAAGATGCGCCGGGCACCGATCTTCATCTCACGAGAACTTTCGAGGCCAACCAGTTCGAGGTGCAGAACGGCGGAAGCATCGTGCCGGCGAAGCTGGACGATTTCCAACTGATCGTCTTCAACAATTGGGACATCGAATCCGTACCGCCGGCCGACAAGGTGCGGCTGGAGCAGTTCGAACAGCAGGGCGGGGGACTGCTGTGGATTGCGGGCGAACGCAACGTGTACGTGGAAAAGAAGCCGGGCACGCCGGAAGATCCGCTGGAGCGTGCGCTGCCCGCGAAACTGGCGCCTCCGCGGTCGCCGGAAGGCACGTGCGTGATTCTGGTCATCGACAAATCGTCGTCGATGGAAGGCAAGAAGATGGAGTTGGCGCGGCTGGCATCCATCGGCGTAGTGGAAAATCTGCGTCCCATCGATCAGGTCGCGGTGCTGATCTTCGATAACTCATTTCAATGGGCGGTGCCGCTGCGGAAGGCGGAAGACCGGTCGCTGATCAAGCGCTTGATTGCGGGCATCACTCCCGATGGCGGCACGCAGATCGCGCCCGCGCTGGCCGAGGCGTTCCATAAGATCTCACCTGTGAATGCCGTCTACAAACACATCGTGCTGCTGACGGATGGCATCTCCGAGGAGGGCGACAGCATCTCGCTCGCGCGCGAGGCGGCGAACGCGAAAGTCACGATCTCGACGGTAGGCTTGGGACAGGACGTGAACCGGGCTTATCTGGAAAAAGTGGCTTCGTTCTCAAAAGGCAAGGCGTATTTCTTGAACGATCCCGCGGGGTTGGAACAGATTCTGCTGAAGGACGTGCAGGAGCATACGGGCACGACCGCGATCGAGAAGGCGGTGAAGCCGGGCGTGCTGCATAAGGTCGAGCTGCTGGATGGCATCGGCATGGAATCTGCTCCGCCGCTGCAAGGCTACGTGCGGTTCATTGCCAAGCCATCGGCGGACCAGATTCTGGATATCGATCAGAAAGACCCGCTGCTGCTGCGCTGGCAGTACGGGCTTGGGCGCGCGACGGTTTTCACTTCCGATTCGAAAAGCCGTTGGGCCGCGGACTGGGTGGCATGGGCGGGGTTCGACAAATTCTGGACCAACGTCTTCCGCGATCTGCTGCCGCATGCCCCGGCGAGCGAAGCGACTGCCTCATACGACGGCGCGAGCGGCGATCTGGCCGTCGATTATACGCTGGGACGGCATGTGAGCGATCCGGAGAAGATTCCGGACATCTTCGTTTTCGGTCCCGGCGGATTTCAGAAGCCGATGAAGGTGAGCAAGCGTTCGGCGGGAAATTATCGCGCGAGCGTGGCGGTGGGCAATCACCAGGGATTGTTCCGCATCCGGCCGGCCATTGAATCGCGCGCTTTCCCCGAGGTTGGATTTTACCGGCAGGAAAGTGAACTGGCGGACTACGGAACGAATGAATTTCTGCTGCGGCAAGTGGCCGCGAGCACGGGCGGGCGCTATGATCCGAGCGTAAAAGACATTTTCGATTCCGGGGGGCGCACCGTGGAATCGAGCATGGGGTTGTGGCCGGGGCTGCTGGGGTTGGCGGTGCTTCTGAATCTGGCCGAGTTGTTACTTCGCAAATGGAATGGGTTGCGCGAGGCGCTGCATTTGGGTTCCGCGAAGGCCGCGGCATGACCCTCGGACGGGCGGTTCCGATATTCTTATTCGCGGCGCTTTTGCAATCCACATCACCGGAATTTGTTTCCGCGGAGCGCAAGTTCGAAGCGATCGAGTCGGATCGTTTGCGACCCGGCACACGAGTCGCCTTCACCCAACACGAACTGGACGGGTGGGCCGCGGATGCGATTCGTGAAGTCGGATTAGACGGGGTGCGCGATTCGCGTCTGGAACTTCTCGACGGGCGCGTGACCGGCTCGGCGCGCGTCGATTTTCTGAAGCTCAAACAAGGCCACGGCCGGACGACACCCGGATGGCTGCTGAAGAAAATGCTGGCTGGGGAGCGTCCGGTGACGGTGACGGCGCGACTGCAATCGGCGCATGGAAAGGCGCGTGTGGACGTGGAGCGTGTCGCCGTCTCAGGCTTTGAGATTGACGGGCCGGCGCTCGATTTCCTGATCGAGCAGTATCTGATTCCAAGCTATCCAAACGCCAAAATCGCCCAGTGGTTTCCGCTGAAGCATCATATGGATCGGATTGATGTGCGACCGGCCAAGGCGCTGGTGACGATTGGGCGTTAGGCCTTACGCCAGCGGGCTTCGCTTCACTGCGTAATCAATCGCTTCTTGCGGCACGCTGAAACTGCTCAGCACCATATTGCCCATGAAGCCTAAATCGGCGATGCCGACGGGGCTGGTGTAATAGGCGTCAACCACAACGTTGCGCGCCCACATGAAGAAGTGAATACCCGGCGCGGTTTCGGGCGTCTCGTTTTTCTTGAACGCGATCACGTCGAGCAAAGCGGTCTGCTGTTCGGGTTTCGCGTCGAGAAACGCCGCGTCATGTTTCCGCTTCATGTCGACGTCGATCCACGCCAGGCCGCCGGTGAAAATCTGAGCGAGCTCCGGACTGCGGCTGCACATGAAATCGATGTACTCCGCCGCGCCCGCGTCCAGAGCGCCTTTGGAGTGATCGTCGGCCGGCACGATGATGTCGGATAATCTGCGCAGCGTCGCGAATTCGTGCGGCGTCAAGCTCTTCGGCTGATAATCCGCGCCGCCGCTCATCGACTTCGTGTCCGACACCGCCTGGTGCACGTGCTGCGCGAGCGCGGGTGACAGCACGCCGACACCGCTTGCAGTCAGAACCATGGAACTGCCGAGAGTGCGCAGCAGGTCGCGTCTGGATACGTCGAAGTTAGACATTGCCCTTCCTCATTTCTTCGGCCAGATGCTCGGAGGTGCGCCACGCGTTGGCCACGATGGTTAACGTCACGTTCTTATCCGGATTAGTCAGGAACGGCGCGGCATCGCAGACGAACAGATTGTTCACTTCGTGCGCCTGGCAGTATGCGTTCAGCACGGATTTCTTGGGGTCGCTGCCCATGCACACCGTGCCGGCTTCGTGGATGATGGTGCCGCCGACCGAGACGCCGCGCGCCTCTCGCTCGGGATGATTCAAGCCCATGACCTTGCCGCCCATGGCCTGAATGATGTTCTGGAAGGTGTCGCGCATGTGCTGCGCCTGCTTGATTTCGTGCTCGCTCCAGCGGAAATGGAAGCGCAGCGTCGGAATGCCCCATTGATCCACCTGTTGCGGATCGATTTCGCAGAACGAGTGCTCGTTCGGGATCATGTCGCCGCGTCCGGAAAGCCCGATGTAACTGCCGTAATTCTGACGGATATCCTTCTTGAGCGACGCCCCGTATCCTTCGAGCCGGGCCGCCTCGCCGTGGAAGCTGCCGATTTGGGGAATGCCGAAGCCGCCGCCGATTTCTATGTGATATCCGCGCGGAAAATCCTTGTTCTTCTTGTCGAGCTCCCACCAAGGCATGTAGACATGCATGCCGCCGATGCCGTCGCTATTGTGCCGCGGCACGCCTTCGAGAGCCGGAATCTGGCCCGAAAGACCGTAGCCGACGGTGTCGGTCAGATTGCGCCCCACCATGGCGGAGCTGTTGGCAATGCCGTTCGGGAACTTCGTCGATTTCGAATTCAGCAGAAGCCGCGCCGATTCGCACGCGCTCGCGGCGACTACAACCGCGCGGCAACGGATTTCCTTATCGGTGCGTGTCGCTTTATCGACGTAAGACACGGCGCGCACCTTGCCGGCATCATCGGTGAGCAGCTCGCGCGCCATCGCGCCGGTGATTACCGTAAGCTTGCCGGTCTTCATTGCCGGAAAGATCATCGCCTGACTGGATGAGAATGCCGACGCCGTCTTGCAGCCGCGCCCGCATTGGCCGCAGTAGTGGCATGCCGCGCGGCCGTGGACGGACTTCGTCAACATCGCCATGCGCGAAGGAATGCAAGGAATGCCCAATTTCCGCGACGCCTTCTGGATCAGAATTTCATGCACGCGGGGAGCGATGGGCGGGAGAAAGACGCCATCGGGCGCGGTTCGGATTCCTTCTTTGGTGCCGGTGACGCCGATGAATTCTTCGGCTTTGTCGTAGTAGGGCGCCATGTCTTCGTAAGAGATGGGCCAGTCCGTGCCCAGGCCGTCGAACGAATACGGTTTGAAATCGTAGTCGGAAAATCGCAGGCTGATGCGGCCGTAATGATTGGTGCGTCCGCCGAGAATGCGCGAACGGAACCAGCGGAAATCGGCATCTTTCGCTACGGTGTAAGGTTCACCGGGAACTTCCCAAAATCCATTCGGCGCCTCGAAGAAGCCCCACTGTTGGCGTCCGAAATACTTCTCGGCATGTTCGCCGGCGCCGCGGTGATCCACTTGATGGGGCAGCAGGTGCTCTTTGAAATCTTTCTGCGGATTCAACATGGGTCCAGCTTCGAGCAGCGTGACGTTGATGCCGAGGTCGGTTAGAACTTTCACAGCGGTTCCGCCGCCCGCTCCGGAGCCAATCACCACGACATCGTGGACCTGGGGACTGCGCTGAATTTGAACCATGACTAATTGGAATATAACGCAGTTCTCTGAGCGGGCTTCGGGCTAAACTCCGGCAGCGTACGGAAGAAGAGAGTTGCAATCAGGAAGAATAAAAGCCAATTCAGAAGAGCTGAAAACGGCGAGAGCCGGGGAGTGGCTGTGGTCCAGACGCTGCAGGAGAGAATCGCGAGGGCCACGCGCGGCGAAATTCGCGACGGCGCCCAGCGCAATAGCTGCGGCATGGCGAGGAGCAGCAGGCCGAATCGGTATGCGAAATTGTTTCCAATCGCAAAGCAGAGCAGGAACATCGATGTGCCCGCGAGAAATCCGAAGCCGTAGATTCCCGGTTCCAGTGATAACTCCGGCCGGCGCGGCGATGCCCAATAAGCCGCGGCCACGGCCGCCAGCGTGAGGGCGGAACTTGCAGCGAATGCGAACGACCGGGCCACGCGGTCCAAGCCCATGCGGCTTCCGAACGAAAGATAAGTGGTGCGCGGGGCGACTTGGCTCACGCGCGCTAAATCCGTTTGGTCAACGATCACGAAAAGTGCGAACAGGGCAGCGGCGACGGCCACCAAAACCCAGCCGCGCCGCCGTTTCAGCGCCGCCACAAACGCGGCAACCGGATAGAGCTTCAGCACGGCAGCGGCGAGAAACAAGCCGAGCCCTGCCGCTGCCGCCCACTCGGGTGCTTGCGCCAGCAAGGCACAGCCGCCAATCGCCAACAGGAAGATGAGGAGATCGGCATTCCCGCGCTCCACGGCCAACATCAAACTAGGCGAGAGGAGAACGAGCGAGTAGAGTAGCCCGGTTTTCCACGTCAGCGGCCCTATAAACCAGAGCGTCGCGACGGCGCACGCGATGGCCAGCACGGCAACGCAAGCGGTCGTCTCATTTTCGCCAAGCCCCAAATAGGAGAACAGCATCCACGATGCCGGATAGGCCAATGGCAGCGGGGCATCGGGCGTTCGTGGAGGCGACTGGATTTCCGCAACGGGAACGCCCGCCCGGTAACGATCCAAGCCGCTGAGCACGGCGCGCATATCGACCATGGGCGGCTCCATCGCTGGGATACGCACGGCGGCCCAACCGGTTAGCCATCCGCGCGTGCTGATACGTTGAGTTACAAATGCCGCATACAAGCAGGCGAGCAAAACTACGATCCATCTGCCGTCGATTTTCTTCGTCATCCGCCCTCTGAGTTATAACAGGTTCAAAGATGGACTCGTCTGCAGCGGCGCCGCAATCCGCGATGGAACGCGTTGCGGATTTTTGCGCACGGTGGCTGGAACGGAACGCCGCGGCGCTGCTGGTTGTCTTGACGGTTTTGTATGCGGCTCGCACGGCGATGTGGGATGCGTGGCGACCTCTCTGGTATGACGAAATTTTCACTGAGCAGATTTCGCGATTGGGTTCGGGGTCCGCGATCTGGAACGCGTTGGCCGGAGGGCTCGACACCAACCCGCCTTTGAGCTACCTGCTCACGGCCGCGGCGCACCGGATCGCCGGACCCGGCACGCTGGCCACGCGCCTGCCGGAAAGCGCCGGGTTCTGGCTCATGTGCGTGTGCTTGTTCGCCTTCGTGCGGCACCGGACCTCAACTCTTTTCGGACTCGCGGCGCTGCTGTTCCCGTTCGCGACCCGCGCGGCGGTTTACTCCTATGAGGCGCGGCCGTATGGATTGCTGCTGGGATTCACCGCGCTGGCTGTTCTATGCTGGCAGCGCGCGGATGAAGGTCGTTATCGCAGGCTCGCCGTCGTGGGAATCTTCGTCGGCATGGCTCTGGCACTATCCGCGAGCTACCTGGCGATTCTCGGCTTGCTGCCTCTGATCGCCGGCCAGCTATGCCGCGACCTCCGGTGCCGCGTCGATTTTGCCGTTTGGGGAGCCCTCGTGTTGAGTCCGCTGCCGCTCATTGCTTATCGTCCGCTGGTCGCGGGGACTTACTCGCTGGCGGCGGGGTTTTGGGCGCATCCTTCGTTCGCGGCGTTCGTGCGTTGTTATACCGAGACGTTCGGAATCGCAGCTTGGGCGTTGCTGATCATTCCGATCGCGGCAGCCCGCCTCCGGAAACTGGTTCATCCTGAACTCGCGATGGCGGCGTCATTCCTTCTGCTGCCGTTCGCGCTGCTGGTGATGAGCCGGTTTACGCATGCGTTTTTCTCGCGCTATGTGCTGGTGATGGTCGTGGGTGCGGCGATCGCGATCGTGTTGTTCTGCTCCCGGGCCTTCCACGGGAGCGCGGTCGCGGGGCTGTTGTTGTGCGTGCTATTCGCCGGATTCTTCAGCGTTCAGGAAATCTCGGCGACGCGCGATCTTCGTCATCGAAAGCAAGCTCTGGACAGCGTGCTGATCGCCAAGACGCGGTTCGTACCGCTTCCGCTCGTGATCGATTCGAGCCATTTTTTCGCGGATGTTTACGCCAATGGTCCACGTGATGTTGCCGCACAAGTTCGTTATCTGGCGAGTCCGGCGGACGCTCTTTATTACCTCGGGACGGACACCGACGACCTGATTCTGAAGCGGCTGAACCGCTACTTTCCGATGCCGGTCGAAAACGGTCCCGTCTTTCTCGAATCGAATCGCCAGTTTTGGCTTTATGTGCCGAAAGACGTTCCAAGCTGGGTGCTGCGCAAGCTAACGGGCTCTGGGGCAAACATCGAGTTCGCCGGTAGCGCGGGGGCGGGCGACACGCTCTTTTTCGTGACGCAGGGCGCGTCGCAAATCCCGCAAACGGCGGTACACTAGCAGTAGGAGGGGGCGCAACGGATTCGACGGGATCGAATCGTGATGGGAAGGCGTGCCGGGTTCCGAGCTCCCGTAAAACGATCGGAAAAACATAATTGCCAATCAGCAATTTGCTTACGCTGCTTAATTAATTAAGTAGCCGCTCCAGTTGGTGAGCCCTCGCGCCAGCCAGTGAGCGTCATCTTGAGGGATAGGGTCAACGCTTCGGTCCGGAGCCTCCGCCCGAAATCAACCGGACTAGGTGTCAGCTATTTTGCCGGTTCTGAGGCTGCCACTGAATCTATCGAGTCGGATACGCACGTAGTCTTTTCATGGCGGGCTTTCTCGGACGCGGGTTCAACTCCCGCCGCCTCCACCACATTATCATTAGTAACTTAGGCACGAATGGCACTTTAGATCGTGCCAAATCGTGCCAACAGGTGTACTATGGTTGCAGAGAAAGCATCCATATGCTGAGCGTTCAACGCCGTCACAGATCGCCATGCACACGACAGGAATGGGATCAAAGAAGTTGTGCCGGTAAAGGCGCGAAGTGCCCCATTCTGATACGGGGAAGCTGAATGGTTCGCGGGTGCAACTGTCCACAGCGAAGTTTCTGCCGCCGGAGCAGGCTCGCGAATTGGAAGCAGCGCGAGCGTTGGCGCTCGAATGGGAGAGAACCGGCCTTGTCGGTCGGCCAAGCGAGTATGCGCCTGTTGCACAATCGTCGCAGGACCTGCTGGAAGATTTAAACTCTCTAACTGTCGAAAGCGGTCACGCAGTTCATGACCGACTCGCGCGACCGAGGGAACTCGGATCCACGCTTCAAAAGAAGGCCTCGATTTTCCAACGCCTGACAGCGCGTGACCCAAGGAATTGTGAAGGGCTGATTCCCTCTGAGTCGACCAGCTTGCTGCGCCACTGCGAGCACAAGGGCATCCGCTTTCTGTCCGAGCTCGACGTGAATACGATTCGGGACTGGCGCGCCGAGTGGAAAGTGAATTCTTTGGTTCGCCAGAAGCGTCAGGGGCAAGTCATCGGGTTCTTCTGGTTCTGCGAGCGCGCTGGATGGCTGCCGCGAAACTACGCATCCGACATCACCCGAGGGCTCGGGCGCATCCAGGTTAAGGCCGCACAGACGGGATACTTCCAACCTCAGGAATACAAGGCAGTGATCGATGCCACGTATCTCTACAGCGACCGGCCGCGTATCGACAAACACAACTCGCTCCTGATCGGCGGTGACCGCATTCGCGCACTCACGGAGTTGATGCGATGGACAGGACTGCGAATCCGCGACGCGGTCACGCTCGAACGCAACCGCCTCGCGCACGACCCGGCAACCGGCATGTGGTCGGTGATGGTGTACCAGAAAAAGACCGGCGATCCCGTTTATTGCCCGATCCCCCCGGACGTCGCCGAAGCGTTACGCACCATTCCCGCGAGCCAGAAAGGTAACACGAATGACCAGTATTTCTTCTGGACCGGCGCAGGACTCCCCAAGACGGTTGTGTCCAAGTGGCAACGCAGTTACGGGAAATTGTTCAGGCTTGCCGCTCTAAAAGAACCGGGCGGGCAAGAGAAGCGGTGCCACCCGCATATGCTCCGCGATACCTTTGCCGTCCGGCCCTAAGACCAAAAGCACCGGAGCCTCGCGGTTTGCGATATTCGTCGACATCTGGATATACTTCTTCGACCCGTCGTCGAACACGCGCAGCGGGCGAATGTTTTCGTCGCCGCCCTTGATCTGATAGTCGAAATGCAGTTTCTCGAATGCCACCAGAAGCCTTGGTTGGGACTGGCTTAAATCGCGTGCTACGGCCAGTTCGTCCCGCTTCTGTTCGGCGAAATGATCCTTCCACTTTTTGCCGCCGTCGTCGTCGTTGTACACGAAGGCCACTCGCGAAACGTAATCATCCGCCTTGGAGACGAGCCGAACGTAGTAAGCGCGGCGA
>JBBROU010000032.1:0-41723 GCA_038229055.1 Bryobacterales bacterium
AAGGTCTTAAAGTCGAAGGTCTTAAAGTCGAAGGTCTTAAAGTCGAAGGTCTTAAAGTCGAAGGTCTTAAAGTCGAAGGTCTTAAAGTCGAAGGTCTTAAAGTCGAAGGTCTTAAAGTCGAAGGTCTTAAAGTTGAAGGTCTTAAAGTTGAAGGTCGAATGAGGAAGAATGAGGAAGAATGTGGGCGAGACGCGCACACTCCTTGATTACGGGCGAGGCGGTCGGCCATGAGCCGGGTTTTTCCGGTGCCTGCCGGGGCCAATACCAAGAGCGTGCCATCGAGATGGCTGAGGACGGCTGCCTGCTCTTGGTTGGGATAGCTCATGGCATTGGGGAGATGCTGGTCAGTGAGCGGATGGAGGCAAGATGAAAGGATGAACTGGATGGGCGTGGGGCCAAACTCAAACATTGCACCGGCGGTCATTTCGAAAACCGGTCACCGATGCTCCGGGATCCGCTGCGGAAAAATCGACTTTCACCGAGTCCGCCGCCCACACCCCGACCACACCGAAGAGAACGATGCCGCCAATCTTGATGAAACCGAGAGTCGTGGAGATCCCCTGAATCAATTTGTTCGCGGAGAGGTTGATGAGAAAAGCCGCTAACAACAGCCCCACCCCCAGAACGGGAACCAGCAGGCTGCTGTCATCAATTTCAAACAATTGCAGGGTGTAGGATCCGAAGGTTCGCGCCAGAAAGCTCTGGGCGATAACCATGGAAAAATACATCAACAGGGAAAAGAAAGCGGCGGGCAGGGTCCGGCCATACGCCTCTTTCAGATATATCGCGATACCGCCAGCGGAAGGGTAGGCATTGGACAGCTTGACGTAGGAGTAAGCGCTGAACGAGACGATCAGCGCGGCTGAAAGGAACGCCAGGGGAAACAGGCTTCCGGTCATTTCCGCCATCTGTCCGGTCAGCGCGAAGATCCCGGCACCGATCATCACGCCGGTGCCCAAGGCGACGGCACCGATCAGCGAGAGGCTGTCCGCTTTGTATTTCGAAGTTCTGTCAGTCATGTTTTTCATTTCGCGAGTCCCTCGTAACCGGAGATCACGTCGAACAGCTCCTCGTCGATGCCGCTTTGGCGCAGGCGGTGGTAGGTGCCGTGGAGTGATTCCAGGAGTTCGCCGATGTTTTTGTCGGCGCGTTGCATGGCGGCGAGGCGGCTGGCGTTTTCGCTGGCGAGCGATTCGGCGCAGGCGCGGAAGAGGGAGATGAAGAGGTATTCGCGGATGAGGGCGCGGAAGGTCGCGGCTTGGTCGTTGATGACTTCGGGCAGGCTGTTCGTCGGCCAAGGGATTTTGGTCAGGCTTTGCTGCCAGATTTCATCCAGCGGAAGTAGGCGCTGGCTGGTTGGCTCATAGAGTGATCCGGATTTGGGTTGGTTGTGGAAAACATAGACGCGTTCGCAGTCGCCTTTCGCACGGCGTGATTCGCTCTCGATCTGAATTTTCGCGATGAGCGGAGTGATGGCCTGGACGGAATTTGGGACGATGAAGCGCCCCGCCATGGTCAGACCGGCATCCGCGAGGCGTCCGTAAACACGCTCGCCGACTGCCCAGATTTCCGGTTTCCCGGGCAGATCCGCGAGAGTCTTGATGGTGTAGTCGGCGATGGTGTCATTGAACCGGCCGACGAGTCCCTGGTCGGAACCGAACACGATGGCGCTGATGCCTCCGGACTCGGAGGCTTTCTTCGGAGCCACTTCCGCGGTCGCTGGGTGGCTGGCACGAACGCACACGCCGAGGCCAAGCTCCACGGTGCGATAATAGTCGCCCAACGAACGCACCGATTTCTCGTATTGTCCGATGCTTGATGCGGCCACCGCCTTCATGGTCCGCACGACCGACTGCAGATCACCAGCGCTGCTGATCTTGCGACGGAGGCTGACGATGGTGTCGCTCATGATTTCTTGGGCTGGAAAGGTGCGAGGGCTTGGCGTGCGATTTCTAGGATCGCTTCCCGGTCTTCGTCGCTCAAATTTTCAGCGGTCTCGAATCTCGCGCATACTTCCGTTGGGATTTTCTCTGCGGCGAGTTGCACGGCCTCTTCCGCTTTGATCATTTCATCGAGCGGCACCGGATCGAAGAGATCGTCGGTCAGCGCGAGCAATACCGCGATCTGCGCGGGCATTGCCACGGGGGAAAATTCCGGCTGCTTCAAGCACGCACGGATGCGGCGGCCGTGGTCGATGGTTTTTCTTGTGTCCGCATCCAGGCGCGCTCCGAAGCGGGCGAAGGTTTCGAGTTCCTCGAACTGCGCGTAGGCGAGCTTGAGATCGCCTGCGACGGCGCGGTAGGTGGATCGCTGTGCTTTTCCGCCGACGCGAGAAACGGACTTCCCTACATCTACGGCGGGCAGCACGCCGAGTTCGAAAAGCGATGGCGAGAGATAGATCTGGCCATCGGTGATGGAGATCAGGTTTGTCGGGATGTAGGCGGAAATGTTCTGCGCTTCGGTCTCGATGATGGGTAGGGCGGTGAGTGAGCCGCCTCCGCGTTCTTCACAGAGATGCGTGGATCGCTCCAGCAAGCGCGAGTGGATGTAGAAAATATCACCGGGGAAAGCCTCGCGTCCGGGTGGGCGGCGCAACAGCAGCGAGAGCTCACGGTAGGCGCGGGCGTGCTGCGTGAGATCGTCATAAACGATGAGCACGTCGCGCCCGGTTTCCATGAAATGCTCGGCAATGCTGGTGGCCGCGTATGGCGCGATGAAGGAGAGGCCCGGAGGATCATTGCCTTCGGTGACGACGACTACGGTGTATTCCATCGCACCCTTCTTTCGCAGAGTCGCCACTGCTTTCGCGACCGCCGATGCCCGCTGTCCGATGGCGCAATACACGCACAGAACGTCTTTGCCTTTTTGATTGAGGATGGTGTCGAGCGCGATCGTGGTCTTGCCCGTTTGCCGGTCGCCGACGATCAGCTCCCGTTGGCCGCGCCCGATGGGAATGAGCGCATCGACCACTTTCAGCCCCGTCTGAAGTGGAACGGTCACCGGGGCGCGATCCATGATGGCCACGGCGGGGCGTTCGATGGGCAGGCGCTCTTTTGCGGAAACCGGGCCATTGCCATCCAGTGGCCGGCCAAGCGGATCGATCACCCGCCCGAGCAATTCATCGCCCACGGCCACATCCATGACGCGTCCGGTGCGCTCGACCTCATCGCCAGCCTGGAGATTCACAAAATCGCCGAGCAACACGACGCCGATCTCTTCCTCATCGATGTTGAAAGCGATGCCATACATATCACCGGGAAATTTCAGTAATTCGTCAAAGCCCACGCCCGGCAGGCCGGAGACTTTCGCGATGCCGGTGGCCACACTGGTGATGATGCCGATCTCGCGGAGTTTGAGCCGGGGTTCGAATTTTTCGCATGTCTGACCAATGCCAGCGAATGCGGAGTCGAAGGCGTGTTGCAAGGTATCGGGCGCTGCACTCATGAACTTGCGAGTGCGTGCTCCGGGTCAGTTTTTGGAGCTGGCTTTTCCTGCTTTTTCAAAAGCTCTCCGACACCTGTCTGGAGGGAGGTCAGGTATTCGGAAATGCTCCAAGCGAGCTTTTGTCCGCTGGCGTTGAGTTCGATGCCGCTGACGATCTCCGGTGCGACTTCAAACTTGAGTTGCACATCCGCTGAGAATGATTCGTTGATCGCTTTCTGGATATTCGCACGTTGTTCAGGAGGAAGTTCGAAGGCGCTACGCAGCACGACCGGCTCGGATGACGACTGGATCCCTGCCGCCAGTTTCTCCTTTTCCTCGCCATCCAGCTCCCGCAAGCGGCGCGTGAACACGTCCACGATGCGCTCTTCCAAACCCGTTGTCGCGAGATCGACTAGCGTCTTCCGGGCGATGGCGAACACTTCCTGTTGCGTGCGCTGGGTGATGGCCTGCGTCAGGTTCCGCGCCTCGTTTTGCAGCGACTCTTCGCGCTTGGCGCTCATCGCATCGGCAGCCTTTCGCGCTTCCTCAAGCAACTTCTGGCGTTCGGCCTTGGCCTCGTCGGTGACCTTGGCCAAAAGGTCGTCGCGCTGCTTGTCGAACTCATCGTTCTTCTTTTTGAAACCGTCACGCTCCTTGCTGGCTGCCGTTTCCTTGGCCTCCGCGTCCGCGATCTGCGCGGCGATGCGTTTCTCCCTGGCATCAATCGCATTGAGAACGGGATGATAGAGGTAGCGCTTCATCAGCCAGACAAGGATGAGGAAGTTTAGCGCCTGCGCACCGACAGTGAACCAGTCAATGAGCATGATGTTATTTGGCGGCGGTGAGCGTCAGGAAATGATTCCAGAAAGGATTGGCGAAAATCAGAATCATCGAGACCACGAAACAATAGATGGCCGTGGACTCGATCATTGCGAGTCCGACGAACAATGTCCGGGTGATGGTGGCGGAGGCATCGGGCTGCTGCGCCAGCGAAGTGAGCGCCGTGGCGACGGCTTTGCCTTCGGCGAGGGCTGGCCCCATCGTTCCGAAGCCGGTGGTGACTCCAGCGGTGACGATGGAGGCGATTGCGATCATTGTGGTATCATCCATGATGTGTGTTTGGTTGAGGTTTTTCTGATTTTTGTGAAATAGGAACCGGCTTTTCTTTCCGGGTGCTGGTGGCGGCGGCGATGTAAACCGCAGCGAGAATGCTGAAGATGTAAGCCTGCACCATGCCCGTCAGCAGGCCAAGCAAGGTCATGAGAATGGGAAACAGAAACGGCGTGATCGTGAGCAGGATGGCGATGATCATCGCACCGCTCATCATGTTTCCGAACAGGCGGACAGCGAGTGCCAGCGTGCGTGAGACTTCGCTGATGATATTGAACGGCAGCATGATGAACGTGGGTTCGAGATAGGATTTAAGATACCCACCCACGCCCTGGTTGGAGATTCCGAACATCGGAACCGCGATCAGGACACTCAACGCGAGTGCCGCAGTAGTGGATAGAGATCCGGTGGGCGGCTCGTAGCCGGGTATCACGGTGAGGAGGGCGGACGTGGCCACGAACAGGAAAAGCGTGCCCAGGAAGCCGATGAACTTTTCAGAATGCTTGAGACCCACTTCCTCAATTTGCTTCATCATCCCGGTGACGATGATTTCAAGCAGGTTCTGCCACCGGGAACGCTCGTGCTCCGTGGTGAGGTTGCGCGTGATGAGGTTCGCTCCGACAGCGAGCAAGATCATGGTTCCCCAGGTGAACACGATGGTGCCGTTGAGTTTGAAAAAACCGTGCTGCCAGAAAATGATTTCGTCCGGGCTAAGTCGCATGGCTTGCCTCCTTTTTCTTGTTGCGCGTGAGCCATGTCACGGCCAGACGCGCCGCGACAAAACCAACGAGGCACGCCAGCAGACGCTGCCACTGACCACCCGACACGAAGTAAAAACCCACCATGGCAATCGCCATCCGGACAACCGCGCTGGTGAGAAACAAGGTCGCGGGGCGCGGTGATGTGACGCCCTTTCGGATCGTCCACCATAGACCGCCGAAGAATACCGCGCCGAGCGCGACACCCGCCGCGCAGGCCAGAATCAATGTGAGGGGATCATTCATCGTCATCCTCCTGTTCTTCGCGCATGGCCTTGTCTTCCTTGGAAACCCAGCGCCAGGCATTCACGCACCCCAGCACCAGACCCAGGACCAGCAGCGCCAGCGTCCATGATTTTGAGCCGGGATAGCGACCGTCCAGCCAGACACCCAGTGCCGCACCGAGCAAAGTCGGCACGGCCACCGACCAACCGACGAGCCCCATCATGCCCAGTCCGAACCACACGCCCTGGTTCGAGCGTCGCGCCTTGAGCTTGCGCATGGCCTTCGCCCCAACCTCGTCGGCGAGGGAGGCTTTGCGTTTCGCATCGGAATCTGATGGGTCGTCACTCATTTTTGAAAGTTGCAAAACGATTCAGAAATCCGATTTCCAATTTCGCCATCACGGAACGGGCGTTGCGTTCGCTCTCGTCGAGCGTTGAAAACTCCTGTTCCACCAGCTCGCGGAGTTTCGCCAAATCCTTACCGACGATGGCACGGCGCACGGACACGAGGACCTCCGCTCCGGTCTTCACCAGCACGCCTTCATCCACTGCGACGAACACCTCACCTTCTTCTTCCGTTTCATATACCAGGATTCCCGCAGCCAGTGCGGCCACACAGTCCAAGCGATGCGGCAGCAGGCCGAACGATCCATGGGGTGTTTCCGCAACAATCCGCAGCACGTCGGATTTTTCCGCGAAAACCTGGAAGGGAAGTAGCAGTTTAAGATTCATGATGATTTTCCGGCAGGTTCGACCTCCGGCTTGGATTTGGATTTCTCGGGCGGCGAGTCCTTCTTCGCGTCACTGATAGCCCCGATCATGTAGAGCGCGCTCTCGGGGTAGTCCTTGAACTCGTCGTTTAGGATGCGCTCACAGCCATCCAGCGAATCCGCCAGGCTGACGAGTTTGCCTTCATGACCGGTGAATTGTTCGGTGGTGAAAAACGGTTGAGTAAGGAAACGCTCCAGACGGCGGGCGCGTGCGACGATGTTACGGTCTTCTGGCGCGAGCTGTTCCAGGCCGAGCATGGCGATGATGTCCTTGAGGTCGGCGTATTGCGCGAGCGTGCGCCGGATCTCTTGCGCGATTTTGTAATGACGCTCCCCCACGATGCCGGGGGTGGCCATTTTCGAACTCGATTGCAGTGGATCGATGGCAGGAAAAAGTCCTTCGCTTGCGCGCTTTCGCGATAGCACGATGGATGCGGACAGATGGGAAAACGTATGCACAGCCGCTGGATCGGTGAAATCATCGGCGGGCACATACACGGCCTGGATGGAGGTGATCGCGCCTGTATCCGTGTTGGCGATTCTTTCCTCCAATCCGGCGAGCTCGGTGCCCATCGTCGGCTGGTAGCCGAGGCGCGAAGGCATCTGCCCCATCAGGCCGGAGACTTCCATGCCCGCCTGAATGAAGCGGAAAATATTGTCAATGAGCAGCAGCACGTCGCGATGCTCATCGTCGCGGAAATACTCGGCCATCGTCAGCGCCGCATGGCCCACGCGGAACCGTGCGCCCGGAGGCTCGTTCATCTGGCCGAATAACATGACCATGTTTGGCAACACGCCGGCCTCCTTCATCTCGCGGTAAAGTTCCTCACCTTCGCGACAGCGCTCGCCGATGCCGCAGAAGATACTGACGCCTTCCTGGCGGCCGATCATGTTGTGAATCATTTCCGTGAGCAGAACGGTTTTCCCCACACCCGCCCCGCCAAAAAGCCCAGCCTTACCACCGCGCTCCAGCGGCACCAGCACGTCGATGACCTTGATGCCGGTTTCAAAAATCTCCGACCTGGTGGAACGTGATGCCAGCGGAGGCGGATCGCGATGCACCGAACGCCATTCGACATCGGTCAACGCGGCCTCACGATCAATCGTGTTCCCAAACACGTCAAACATCCGCGAGAGAATCTCTTTGCCGACGGGAGCCTTAAGCGGTCCGCCGGTGTCCTCAACCGCCATCCCGCGCGCCAGACCTTGGGTGGGCGTGAGAGCGATTCCTCGCACCGTGTGCGCGTCACGCTGCGCCAATACTTCGATCACGATTTCCCGCTTTTCGCCCGTCCGCAGCACCGTGTAGATCGCCGGCAAATCTTCGTCAAACCGAACGTCCACGACACTGCCGCGGACTGAGATGATGGAGCCGAGATTGTTTTTTATTTTCATACTCCGATCTCCTCGTCTGATGCGACGTCCGCCGACGCACCCGATGGAAGGTATTTAGGAATGAGGAGGCGCGCAACGCCAATCCGGCAGTCGGCCATTCCATAATAAACATCGAAGCGGTCCGGTGTGCCGAGATCGTCGCGCCGGTCAATGCCGGTGGGGAACACGACGTTGGCGATGGTTCCACGGAGTTCTTCCGCCGACTCCGGTGTCAGCACCGGTTCCGGCGAGCGGTAAAGAATGGTTTGCGGATGCTCTTTCGAGAGGATCATCACACCGGCGGAATAGCAGAGCTGGCGACCGTCTTTTTCGGGTTCCGCAGATTTGCTCACGCCATGATAAAGAACCAGCCAGCCATGCCGACACATGATAGGCGGAGCGCCGCCGCCAATTTTCAGCCGTTCCCAAGGTGAGACAGGGGTCGCGAGCCGGTGATGCGAGTTGAGTAATCCGGGATGCTGCGCGGCGAGGCTCTTCGGCTCCATCGGACAATAGGAAATCCAGATGCTTTCATGCGCGAGATCCACAATCCGCGACTCGGACTCGCAGACGGTTTCCTCGGGGAGTGTGCCGGGAAAGAGCGGACGGTGAAGGAGCGCCAACTGCATTTTTCCCGCATGATTGGGAATGGCGACAGGGAAGATGCTGGCGTCCTTGTTGTCCACATGGACGAAATCAATGCCTTGGTAGGCTTCAAACCTGGCCAGTCCGAGCCGCTCCCAGTGGAATAGATCTTTCGACTTCGCCAGCGCGATCCGGGGACCGTGCGACGAAAGCGCGGTGTAAGTCATGATGTAGTGCCCAAGCGGTTCGACAAAAGTAACGCGTGCATCCTCGCAGCCGCCGCCACCGGGCAGGCGCTCGTAGTCCGCTTCCGGCTCAAGCGCGATGCCTAGCCGCTCGACTCCGGATGGGTCGCCTGCCTCGTTGAAGATCACGCGGACGATGCCGATGCGGGAATAGTTGCCCTTTGCGACGAGCCTTGGAAATAGGTAGAGCTTGCCATCCGGGCCGCGCACGGCGGCCGGATTCAGGACTCCTTCAACTTCGTTGGGGTTGCCCGGCTCCGGTTCCATCAGAAGTCCCAGGCGCTGTAATTGAAAACTGCTCATGATATTTTCTCCTTATCTGGCATTGCGGGTAGATCGCCACCCAGACAAGCGACGATGGCTTCGATCACCCGTTTCGATTCGGTGGGATCTGTGACTTGAATCGACACAACACCGGCTTCTTTGGCGGGATAGTCGTTCCCACCGGGGAACAGGGCATCGCCGACAAAGATCATCTCATCAATGGCAATACCGAGCGTGTCCCGGAGTTTTCTTATCCCGTAGGCTTTGTCGATTCCGGGCTTGGTGACATCGATGGACGTCGTTCCGCCGAGGCGCACGGAAAACTCAGGGATCAGCAAATCGAGACTCGCTTTCATCGTCTTCCGTTTGGCAAAATCCGGATCCCATTTCTTCTTTTCGTCGATGGGTGCCTGTTGCCCAAGGGCGGAGAACGTAATCTGGCTCCCGCGGTCTTCGATGACCTCGCCCCAGACCTTCGCCGCCTCGAATCCCGAGTCGGTGCTCACCTCTTTTAGCGAGCGAATGATTTTCTCCTTCTCCTGATCGGTGAAATCTTCGGCATAGAGCTGCTCCCAACTGGACTTGTATTGGTAGAACTTGGTTCCGCAGGTGGGGAGCAGGCTGAGGTTCCGCAGATGTTTGTCGTGGGGAAGATTGGATAGAATCTGCTTCTCGAATTGTGGCCAGTTTCCGCCGGAAATGATCGCCACCTTTACGATAGCCAGGAGAGCCGAGAGCAAGGTGGCCATCTCGGCATCGAGAGGCGATTTGCTTTCCGCGAGTGTGCCGTCGAGATCGAATACAATGAGCTTTTTCATAATGTTAGATTTCTTCGGGAAGCGAGAGTTCCAGCATGATTATGGAGTCGGTTGGCCTGCAAAGGCAGGTTCCGACCGCAGCGGGTAAGAGAAAAACATCGCCCTTTGCGCAGGCGTATTTTGAGCCATCGTGTTCGAGGTGACCACTGCCGGAGAGACACACCAGGACACGCGGAGTTTCCGCCCGGCCGATGGTGAACGGTGAATCTCCACTTAGCCGCCATATCCCGAAGTGATCACAGGCAATCAGCCTTTCTCGCAGTGCGGGAGATTCGGTTTCCACGAAAGGCACCATTGGACTAATTGCCTTCTGATCAAAATCAATGCAGGCCAGCGCTTGCTCGACCTGGAGCGGACGCGGTTCGTCGGTCTTCGCGTCCACATGATCCCAGTCAAACAGGCGAAAGGTCACGTCACTGTTTTCCTGCACCTCGAAGACCACCACATCGCCCAGCGAGTGAACCGTCCCCGCTGGGATCAAAATCGCGTCGCCGGGTTTCGGAGTGAAGGAAGCAAGTTGATCCGCCACCGTTCCTGCGCAAAGCGCCTGCTTCAGCGTGTCCTCCGTAGAACCGGCTGTCAGACCTGCGTAGATGCGACTTTGCGCACCGGTTTCTAACACGACCCACGCTTCGGTTTTTCCGGTTTCGTCCTTGGGAAGATAATCGGTTTGATCATCCGACGGATGCACCTGCACGGAGAGCGTGTCTCTCGCGTCGAGGAATTTCAGAAGCAGGGGAAACCGGTGAAAGCGACCCGTAAATTTCCCGAGCAGTTGCTCCGGCGCTTCTTCGATGAGTTGCGTGAGTGTGTGACCTTTGAGCGGGCCATCAGCGACGATGCTCGCGTGATCGTCGCGGTCGCTCAATAACCACGCTTCGCCGATGGGGCCATCATCCGGCAACGGCGCACTTAACCACTTGGCCAAACGCCGCCCACCCCAGAGCCGATATTGGTAGATCGGCTCAAAGCGCAAAGGATACAGGGGAATTTGATTCATGAGCCGTGTTCAGAGTTTTTCACGGATGGCTTTCAATTCCTCCCGCCGTTCGTCGGTCGTCTCCGGATACGACATATTCAGATCCTTGAACGCATTCATGATGACTTGGGAAATGATCAACCTCGCGTTTTTCTTGTCATCGGCCGGCACGACATACCAAGGCGAGTCCTCCGTGCTGGTGGCGCCCAGTGCATCCTCGAAAGCCTGCATATAGAGCGGCCAGCTTTCCCTCTCGGTCACATCCGCGAGGCTGAATTTCCAGTTACTCTCCGGTTCATCGATGCGGTCACGAAACCGATTGGCCTGCTCGTCCTTCGACAGGTGGAGGAAGAATTTGATAACCTTGGTACCGTTCCGATGGAGATGCGCCTCAAGATCCAGGATGGAGCGATAGCGGTCTATCCAAATGGTCTTTGCGTCGGGCAACTCCTCTGGAAGCCGTTGCTTCGACAGAAGCTCCGGATGCACCCGGACGACGAGCACTTCCTCGTAGTAAGAGCGGTTGAAGATTCCGATCCGTCCGCGTTCCGGCAGGTGGCGGTTCGTGCGCCAGAGGAAATCGTGATCCAATTCCTCGGCGCTCGGCTGCTGGAAACTGAAAACCTGGCAGCCCTGCGGATTGACTCCGGACATGACGTGCCGGATCGCGCCGTCCTTGCCGGCGGCATCCATCCCCTGGAAGATCAGGAGCATCGCGTGGCGGTTGGACGCATAGTGCAGCCGCTGCAGCTCGCTGAGTTCCTCCACATGGCAGGCCAATAACTGATGATACTCCTTCTTCGACTCGAACAGAGGCTTCACCGACGTCGGGCGGCTGCCGAGATCCACTTTCTCTCCGGGCTGCACCCGGAATTCTTTTGTAGGAAATTTCTTCTTCATAATTTTGTGCTTTTTGTAGCGGTTAGGTTTTATTGCGATGCCGGATTGGACAAGTCATCGGCTTCGGAATTCCACAGCGCGATGGCCGGTTGGTCGGGGCGGTCGTGCGCGTAGGAGAGAATGCTGATCGCAGCGGTGTTGAGCAGGAGACGCTCCGCTTGCTCGACGGAAAGTCCGATCCATCGGGCGGCGAGGACGCGGCAAAGATGCCCGTGGGAAAACAGCGCAATATTTCCATCAAGGGTGCGGAGATGGGCAATCAGGCGATCAACTCGCTCGGACATCTGAAGGGGCGTCTCTCCATTTGGAGCGCCGTCACGGAAAAGGTTCCACTCCGGCTGCTCCTCGCGAATTTCTTCGGGCGTGCGACCCTCGTAGTCGCCGTTATCCCATTCGGTAAGGTCGGGTTCGATTTCTGGCGTGGGCTTCAGCGCCGCGAGCGCACAGGTTTGTCGGGCGCGTTGCAGCGGACTCGTCAGGACATGCGCGAACGAAAATTTCTTGAGGCGCTCCCCGGCCTTTCGCGCCGCCGCTTCGCCATGCGCGGTCAAGGGGAGATCGGTGCGCCCGGTGTATTGGCCGGAGAGCGACCATTCCGTTTCTCCGTGACGGATGAGGTAGAGGCGCAGGGAATTGAGTTTACTGGAAGGCATAATACTAGACGACAAAAATTCCAATTGGCCACAAAACGCACAAAAGACACAAAAATACGCGATAAAAGCTAATGATATAGTCTGGGATTTGTGAATCCTTGTGCCTTTTGTGGCAAAAAATTAATGATGCCGAAAATTGGCGTGTAGTGCGGGAAGACATAATTATGTGGTTTCTGGGCGGTGTATTTCCTGCGATGTGCGGCCAACAAGGATCGCACTGGAGTGGGCTTCCAAGTGATAGCTCGTTGAATTGTCCAGGTGCGGTTCCTCGCCTTCGGCAAACCAATCTTGCGAGGTGTCGGCAGCCAGATGCCAACGAGCACCTTGCGGAGCAGGTGGCAATTCAAAGTCCACCCTCTCGGTTCCGGCATTGAACATCAGGTAGAGCCCGGGGTTTTCGTCATCCTGGATCAGGCAGGCCAGCCGTTTCTCTTGCGGGTCAGTCCAGTTCGGCAAGCCCCCGCGCTCGCTGAACCAGCGGATGTCGGCATCGGTGTAGAATTGCTCTTTGCTCAGAACCGGATGCGCCTGGCGAAAGGCAATCATTCCGCGGACGAAACGGTGAATTTCCTGATGCTGATCCAAGTAGCTCCAGTCGTACCAACTCGTTTCGTTATTCTGGCAGTAGGCGTTGTTGTTGCCGCCTTGCGTGCGGCGAAATTCGTCGCCTCCCAGCAACATCGGCACGCCGCGTGAGATGAACAGGGTCAGCAGGAAGTTTTTGACCTGGCGTTGCCTGAGGGACTCGATCCCGGCATCATCCGTCTCGCCCTCCGCGCCGAAATTCTCACTAAAATTCTGGTTCGTCCCATCGCGATTGCCTTCTCCATTGGCCTCGTTGTGCTTGTCGCGAAAACTCACCAGATCATTCAAGGTGAAGCCATCGTGACAGGTGACGAAATTGATGCTGCACACGGGACATTTGTCCGACTTGGCATAGATGTCGGCACTGCCGGAGATGCGGCTGGCAAACGAACCGAGCATGCCGCCCTCACCCCGCCAGAAGCGGCGAATATCGTCCCGGTAGCGGCCGTTCCACTCCGCCCACCCATGCTGGGAAAAGCTGCCCACCTGATAAGCGCCCGCCGCGTCCCACGCCTCGGCGATATGCTTCGTTTCTCTCAAGATCGGATCCTCGGCGATCTGTTTCAGGACTGGGGCATTGGCCAGCAAATTCCCGGTGCCATCCCGTCCGAGAACCGACGCCAGATCGAAGCGGAAGCCATCCACATGCATCTCGATCACCCAATAGCGCAGCGCGGCGAGGATGTGCTCCCGGACCACCGGATGGTTGGCGTTGATGGTATTGCCGGTGCCGGTGTAGTCTTTGTAGTATCGTTTGTTCTCCTCCAGCGTGTAGAAAATCGCGTTATCGATCCCGCGAAAACATAACGTCGGGCCCAATTCATTTCCCTCGGCGGTGTGGTTGAAAACGACATCGAGGATCACCTCGATGCCGGCGCGGTGGAGTGCGGAGACCATTTCCTTGAACTCCAACTTCTGCTGTCCCGTGCTTCCCGAGCTGCTGTAGGATCCTTTGGGCGCAAAGAAGGCCACGGGATCGTAGCCCCAGTAATTTCTGAGTGGTTGGCGGGTTTCCGGATTCATACCCGCGTTCAGGGATTCGTTGAACTCGTGGACTGGCATCAGTTCGACAGCCGTCACACCCAGTTCCTTCAGGTAGGGTATTTTCTCCATCAGCCCGCGATAGGTGCCAGGGTGCTCCACACCAGAGCTGGGATGAATGGTGAAACCGCGAACATGTGTTTCATAAATCACGGTCTTCGACCAGGGATGCCGGAGCGGCTGGTCGTCATGCCAGTTGAATTGCTCGTGGGAAAACACGCATTTCGGCATCGCCCCGGCATCATCCAGTTTTGAAAAAGCCAGGTCCTTCTCCGGCGCGGACGGATCGTATCCGAGAGCGGGGCCGAAATCCCAATCCGGCAATCGCGAGATCGCTGTCGCACAAGGGTCCAGAAGCAGCTTGTTGAAATTGAAGCGATGACCCTCCTCGGGTTGGTAAGGACCGTCCACCCGGTAGCCGTAGAGTTGGCCGGATTGAATGCCCTCAAGCCAGACGTGCCACACGTCGCCGGTGCGGTTGCGCGTGGGATCGAGATCAATCACCTTGGCCGGCTTTGCGTCTTCGGGATGATCAAACAACTCCAGCCGAACACGGCTCGCGTGACGACTGAACAAGGCGAAATTAACGCCTCCTTCGGATTCATGGGGTCCCAAGGGCAAAGGAACTCCTTTTCGCACCTCCGAGTGTTCCGAAACCTCCGATTCATAATCCTGCAGCGGGGCTTCAGGTGCGCCGGGCTTTGCGACCGCCCGGTCTGAGGATGCGGACGACATGCTGCCGCTTCGCTTTTTCGCCTCTGGTATTGGGTCGCTTTGTTTCATCAATTCATCTTTCGCGGTTGAATCATCGCTGCCACAGGATGTGAGCGGCTTCCAAGGGAACTGCGACGCCGTCGTGGTGCGGTATGATCCGTGCGGTATAGTCGAGCGCCGGTCGAGCCGCCGGCACTGTGGCACTGTAAACGCAGCCGCCCGCCGCGCCGTCCAGTTGGCGGACGAGTTTCATTTCCTGGCGGACGGGCGATTCGTCATTCACACCATCGGCGTAAAGTTCGACCCGCACGGTATTCGGATCGAGGTCATCGAGGTAAACCTGCACCTCAAATGCATGCTGCTCGCCGTTCGTTTCCACCTTCACTTCGCCGAAGCGCAGCTTGCTCCATTTTTGGTCAAGACTGTGCCGCCAATCGACCATTTGCTTGCCGGTTGCGCCCTTATTGTCAACGCGCAGATGGTAAGCTGCGGCAGTTGGCAGGTAGTGCTGCTCGGTGTATTCACGCACCGCACGGTTGGCGGAGAAACGCGGGGTCAATTTCGCCATGCTTTCCCGCATTCGTGCGACCCAAGCGGCGGGAATTTCGTCGGCATCGCGGTCGTAAAAATCGGGGACGACCTCGTTTTCGAGCCGCTCGTAAAGCATTTCGGCTTCGGCAGCATCCCAAGCAGTATCGTCGCCATGCTCGTGGCCATCACCGATCGCCCACCCCACTTCCGGCGTGTAGGCTTCGGCCCACCAGCCGTCCAACTCCGATAGATTGATTCCGCCATTCACGAGCACCTTCATGCCGCTCGTGCCGCTCGCCTCCCAAGGTCGCTGCGGGGTATTGATCCAGACATCCACGCCCTGCACCAGGTGCCCGGCCAAGTGGATGTCATAATCACTGAGGAAAATCACATGAGCTCGGGCCCGGGGCTGGCGGATAAAACGCGTCCATTCCTGAATCAGGGCATGCCCCGTCGGATCGCCCGGATGGGCTTTGCCCGCCAGGATGAGTTGCACCGGACGCTCCGGATGATTGAGAATTCGCAGCAAGCGTTCCGGATCGTGCAGCAGCAGGTTCGGTCGCTTGTAGCTTGCGAAGCGCCGTGCGAATCCGAGCGTCAACACCTTGGGGTCAAATATCTGTTTCGCCATCTCCACCGCCTCGGCCGCCGCGCCTGAGGCCGCCAGTTGCCGGGACAATCGTTCGCGGGTGAATTCCACCAGCGACTTGCTCGCGGCGATGCGAAATTTCCAGAGCTTGGCGTCGGATACGCGACGAATGTCCTTTCCCAGATTTTCGGTTGTTCCCAGCCAGCGATCTTTGCCACAGGCTTCCGTCCAAAGAGCGTCCGCCTCCGCCGAGTCCCAGGTCGGCATGTGGACTCCGTTGGTCACATGCCTGACGGGCACTTCATCCACCGGCCAGTGCGGAAAGAGCGGAGCAAAGAGATGTCGGCTGACTTTCCCGTGCAAGCGACTCACACCATTCACCGCTCCGCTGCCGCGGATGGCCAGATAGGCCATGTTGAAACTCTCCGATGAGTCGTTGGGATTCATGCGTCCCAAAGCCATCAGATCGTGGCTGGATATGCCGAGTTTCTGCTCGGCATATCCGCCGAGGTATTGCTCGATGAGAGCCGGAGTGAAACGGTCAAAACCCGCGGGGACCGCCGTGTGCGTGGTGAAGAGATTGCCCGCCCGCGTCGCAGCCAGCGCAACCTCGAAGGTCTGCCCGGTTTCTTCCATGAAGGTCCGGGCGCGTTCCAACGTAGCGAAGGCGGCATGCCCTTCATTGAGGTGACAGACATCGGGCTTCATGCCGATGGCTTGCAGCAGTCGCCAGCCGCCGATCCCGAGGATCATCTCCTGCTTGAGGCGCAGCTCCGGGCCACCTCCATACAGCTCGCTGGTGATGCCGCGATGGGCGGGGAAATTCGCAGCATCATTGCTATCGAGCAGATAAAGCTTCACGCGCCCGACCTGCACCTGCCAGGTGCGTAACCACACCGAGTAACCGGGCAAGGCGATTTCCAAGCGCAGCCACTCGCCGTTGGGTTGGCGCAAGGGTGCGATCGGCAACTGTCCGGGGTCGTTATATGGATAGAGTTCCTGTTGTGCGCCATCCTTGTCGATCACCTGGCGAAAATAGCCTTGCTGATAGAGCAGCCCGACACCGACCACCGGCACGCCCAGATCGCTGGCGGCTTTGAGCTGGTCACCCGCCACATTGCCGAGTCCGCCTGAGTAAATCGGCAGTGCTTCGCTCAACATGAATTCCATGCTGAAATACGCGACGCAGTTCAAGGGAGACTCCGGATACTCTTGCTGAAACCACGCGGGCGACTCCGCCGCCTCACGCTTGGCTAGTAGCAGTCCATCGATATTCTTGCGGAATTCCGGATCTGCCAACACGTGTTTGAGTTTATCCTTTGACACGGTCTGCAAGACGACCCACGGGTTTTGAGTCATTTCCCAAAGGTCGGGATCAAGCTGCCGCCACAGTTGGTCGGTTGCATGATTCCACGACCAACGCAGATCCAAGGCCAGCTCGGCAAGGGAATCGAACCCATCAACCTCTTTGGGTGGAGGGCTGTACATTGAGTGGCTGTCGTGTGTTTGTTTGTTTGAAGTCATTATGTTTTCCTTGCTCATCCCTTATTTTCCAAATCCGCGACTTTTTCCAAACGGCGACGAAAGCGCTCCTCGCCGATGAATTGCGCGGCGAGAAAGGTTTGCGTCAGTTCCCACGCGAGCGCATGGCCCACGACCAGGCCGCCGAAGCAGATCATGTTCAAATCGTCATCCTCGACGCCTTGATGCGCTGAAAAGTTTTCGTGAACCAGACAGGCACGCACGCCGGGAATCTTGTTGGCGCAGACCGATGCGCCGACGCCGCTGCCACAAATGGCGATACCACGTTCCACTTTCCCTGCGGCAACCGCGCGGGCCAGGGGCACGACAAAATCCGGATAGTCATCATCCGGCACGAATTGGCGGTCGCCGAAATCAATCACCTCAACACCGGCTTCGCGGAGCATCTTGGTTAGATATTCCTTCAATTCATATCCGCCGTGATCGGCTGCGATGCCGATAAGCTTTGGCGTCTTAGGCAAGATGTTCGGGTAGTCAGACATGTTCCGTTTCTAGTAAGGCCAGTGCCCGTTGGCAGACGTTTTCGACACTGAATCCGTATTTGCTCATCACGATAGGCCCTGGAGCCGATGCGCCAAAGCGATCCACGCCGATGACATCGCCCCGATCCCCGATGTAGCGATGCCACCCTTGGGTCACTCCCGCCTCGACCGCGAGCCGTGCGCAGACCGATGGTGGCAACACCGAGTCGCGATATTCCTGGGATTGGGCCTCAAACAACTCCCAGCTCGGCATCGATACGAGACGCACCGTGATATTCTGCTCCTGTAAATTTTGTCGCGCTTCCACGATCAAACCGACTTCCGAACCGGTCGCGATGAGGATGAGGTCCGGTTTGCCTTCGGGAGCATCAGCAAGGACGTACGCCCCGCGCCTCAAACCATCTGCCGGGGCAAATTCAGTGCGATCCAGCGTGGGCACATCCTGCCGCGTCAAGACCAGTGCGACCGGGCGATTTCGGGACTCAATGGCGATGCGCCACGCCATGGCGGTCTCGTTCGCATCCCCGGGGCGGATGACGAGCAGGTTCGGGATCGCTCGCAGCGAGGCCAGTTGCTCGACCGGTTGATGCGTTGCGCCATCTTCGCCCACAGCGAGGCTGTCGTGTGTGAAAACATAGATCACTCCCTGTTCCATCAGCGCCGCCAGTCGAATCGCGGGCCGCATGTAATCCGAGAACGTGAAGAATGTCGCCGTGAACGGAATGACGCCGCCATGCACCGCCAGCCCATTCGCGATGGCTCCCATCGCGTGCTCGCGCACCCCGAAGTGCAGGTTGCGCCCGGCATAACTCCAGCCGCCGCCAGCCGATCCCTGCAGGTTTCCGGACTCGTCGCACGGGTTTTCGAAATCGCCCATCGCTTTGAGCGCCGTGTGGGTGGAGGGATCCAAATCCGCCGAGCCGCCGATCAACGCGGGAAGGTTGGCGGAAATGGCGTTCAACACTTTGCCCGATGCGACACGGGTGGCCATGCCTTTCGGGTCGGCTGGAAAAATCGGGAGGTCCGCGGCCCAGTCTTTAGGTAATTCGCCAGCCATCGCTCGCTGGAATTCACTGGCGAGGTCGGGAAACGCTTTCGCGTAATCCGAGAATCTGGCGTCCCATTCCGAGTTGGCCTGTTTGCCACGTTCAAGTGCGAGACGGAAATGCGCGAGCGCCTGGTCGGGAATGTAGAAGGGCGGATCGAGCGGCCAGCCCATCGCTTGTTTCGTCAGCTTCACTTCCTTGTCACCCAGCGGCGAGCCGTGCGCCCCAAAGGTGTCCTGCTTGTTCGGTGAGCCATACCCGATATGCGTGCGCACGAGAATCAACGAGGGACGTTCCCCCTCGGCTTGCGCCGAACGCAGCGCAAGGTCAATCGCTGCGAGATCGTTACCATTTTCAACGGTCTGCGTATGCCAGCCATACGCTTCGAAGCGCAGGGCGCGATCCTCCGTGAAGGTGATGTGAGTTCCCGCGGAGAGCGTGATATGGTTGTCGTCGTAGAGGCACACCAGTTTGCCCAGCTTCAAATGACCGGCGAGCGACGCGGCTTCGGACGCCACACCTTCCATCAAGTCGCCGTCGCTGACGAGCGTGTAAGTGTGATGATTGACAATCGGGTGGCCCGGACGGTTGTAGCGCGCCGCGAGATGGCTTTCCGCCATCGCGAGGCCGACGCTGTTGGCGAATCCCTGGCCGAGGGGACCGGTTGTCGTCTCCACTCCCGGCGTCAGCCCGCGCTCCGGATGGCCCGGACACTTACTGCCCCACTGGCGAAATTGTCTGATTTGTTCCAGCGGCAAATCGTAGCCCGTCAGATGCAGCAAGCTGTAGAGCAACATCGAGCCGTGCCCGGCCGACAGGACGAACCGGTCTCGATTGAACCAATGCGGATTGGTCGGATGATGCCGAAGAAACCGCGTCCACAACACATAGGCCATCGGCGCAGCGCCCATCGGCAGGCCGGGATGTCCACTGTTGGCTTTCTCCACAGCGTCCACCGACAGGAACCGAATCGTGTTGATCGACTGCTGATCCAATTGCCTTGGATCGGGACTTGAAGTGGTTGTCATGCTATTGTCCTTTCCATCGCTGCGGTGTATTCCCCACGGCGCGCAGCCCGATTGCAATTGGCGCGATCAAGCAAAGCTTTCTGTGCCGCAGCCACATTCGCTTCCTCGCCCCGCCAGATTTCCAAAGCCGGTTGCTGGATCGCGCGGGCATAGGAAAAGGCCAGCGCCCACGGCACGCGTGTCTTGAATCGCAGGTTCATCGCATTCAAGCGGGCAGAGGCGAGTTCAGCGGATTGGCCGCCCGACAGGAACGCAATCCCCGGAACAGCTGCCGGGACGGTGCGCAGAAAACATTTCATCGTGGCGTCCGCAACTTCATCCACCGTTGGCAGATCAGGGCAATCCAGTCCCGGCAGCACCATGTTCGGCTTCAGGATCATGCCCTCCAACAACACGCGTTGGCAGTTCAACTGGATGAAGACGTTTCGCAAAACTTCCTGCGTGACTTCCAGGCAGCGCTGCATCGTGTGTCCGCCATCCATCAGAACCTCCGGCTCAACGATGGGAACCAGCCCGGCCTCCTGGCACAATGCGGCATAGCGGGCCAAGGTATGGGCATTCGCCTCGATCGCGCTGCGGCTTGGAGCTTCATCGCCGATGGTGATCACCGCGCGCCATTTCGCAAAGCGGGCACCCATCTGAAAATATTCCGCCAATCGTTCGCGCAAGCCGTCCAGTCCTTCGGTGATTTTCTCCCCGGGGTGGCCTGCCATTTCCTTCGCTCCGGTGTCCACTTTGATGCCGGGAATGATGCCCGCATCATGGATGACTTTCACAAATGAGGTCCCGTCGGGTCGCTGCTGGCGTATCGTTTCGTCATACAGGATCACTCCGCTGATGGACTCGCCAAGACCGGGTGTGGCGATCAATAATTCACGCCAGGCGCGCCGGGCTTCCACAGTCTGTGGAATGCCTAGCGCGGCAAAGCGTTTGTCGCAGGTGGGATTGCTTTCATCCATCGCCAGAAGACCCTTGTGATCCGCCATGAGAGCCTGCGCGGTGGCGGTGAGTTGGCTGGTTGAATTCATGGACTACGTGATGGTCATTGCCCGGAATGATCCTCTTTTCCGGCCGCCTTTGCTGCCTGGAGCATCTGATCATGCCCGGCTTCTCTGACGCCTTCCTCGAAGAGTTGCGCGCTTTCGCTGCGTCCGTCTTCGTCCTCGTCCTCGCTGGCGGACTCTGCTGCCTGATGTCCGGGCGATCCCGGCAAGGGATCCCAGCGCTCGTCTTCGGAAACGGATTCGAGCAACGCCTGTTTGGCATCCATCTCGATCCCACCCGTAAGTTCACGGAGCGCCTGACCATAGTCCTCGTTGTTCATCGTTCGGCCAGCGATCAGGGCAAGCTCCTTTGCACGCTCCCACACCATCTCTCCGCTGATCTCCCCGATTCCAGCGGAGTTCTCTTCGATCATGCCTTTGTTCAATGGATTTTTGTTCATTTGATTGTGATGGGTTCGTTTTGTTTGTTCAGTGTTCCGCCTGCTCGTGCGCTTCCACGAACCAAAGGTTCAGGTCTGCTCCACGGGAAACCTGTGTAAAGAGGTCTGCCGTGCCGGCATCGCCGAGCTCGGTGGAAAGCTCGATGGCCTCGCGTATCGTTTCCCCGTAAAAGGCAATCGCATGTGCCAGTTCGGCGACATGCTTTTTCCCGTTGGAGATGTCCAAGGGATACTCGGGCATGCCCGATGCCTTTGCCGCTGCGCGTATCGTTCCCTGTGCAATGCCGCCTAACTGGACGATCCGCTCGGCGATGAGATCCACATACACACCTGTGTCCGTGTAAACCTTGTCGAAGAGTTCGTGCAGAGCGATGAAATGCGGCCCTTTCACATTCCAGTGGGCTTGCTTGGCCTGCATCATGAGATCGATGGAATCGGCCAGCCGCGCTTGCAGCAGTGCGGCCATTTCGATGCGTTTCTTTTCAGGAAGACTGTTCCGGGTATGGGTGAGTTTGGTTTTCATTTGTTCAAAGTGTTGTTTTCTTTCTGATCAGAATCCAGTTCCCGTGAGGCATTTTGAGATTAGCTCCAGCATGGGCGGTTGGATTTTCTTTGCCATGGGGTGTAACCCTACTTGAAAATGGGTTGCCTCAGCGGCGGTCGCGAAGGCTTTCCAACTTGCCTTGAAACCAATGTTTCAACCCGTCTAGGGTTTCGCTTTTTTCTATGAGATCAAGCACCGCGCGCCGCTCACGTTCGAACAAGCCTGGCTTGTGCAGATCGGCGGGCTGTTCATCGGGGCCAAGGGGCAGGATATTCTCGAAATAGGTGCCACCTAGAAAACGGCGGAGCAGGCCCTCGCCCACAAAAGGTTCGTCGCTATTAAGCGTTCGCGTTGCACGCAAGATCCGACGGATATCATACTGCCCGGGATAGATGTCAGGCACCTGTTTCTTGACGCCAAGCAGGCTATAGACGCCAATTCGGGCTGTCCTGACCGAGCTTTCCAATGTGAAAACGACGTCGTTGTTCGTTTCCACGAACTGACCAAGACAAGCGATGTTGGTGGCTCCTTTCGGAACCACCCTTGGTCGATCACCGCTGGCGCGCGGCATGAATTGTGCCGTGATATACGGCATCAGCGCGGTGCGGACTTTGGTAGCGGCTGTGATCTCTTCGACCTGATCGATGAGTCCGAGGTGGAAACACATTTCAGCCAGGATTTCGTTGCCGGTGCATTCGGGCATGGGCTTCTTGATGTGGTCTCCGGGCTTGTCCATCAGCAGTGCGTAAACCCAGATCACAACCAAGTCCTTCGACTGATCCGGGAAATGTGGCTGGCGGTTGACGGTGAAACTCATCAGCCAAGCCGAGTCAGTGAAAGTGATGACACCTCCTGTGACCGTGTTGCCGGAAGATGGATCGTTGACCGAAAGTTCCTTGATTTTTTCAATCAATGGCGAGGCCTTACAGGTCAGCGTCGCCGATTCCCATGTGCTGGCGGGCACGTTGCCGCTGAATTTTCCGGGGCGCCCGAAGGCGGTGGATTTCCGGGCGAGGTTTTCCCACAGTTGCCAGCTTGCGCCAACAGCCGGATCCTGTTTGTTAACCGTCAGTTCAGGAACCGTTTCGCCGTCGCCGTGCGCGGTGTCCTCTACAATAGAGCCGGTTGTGACAAAGACCATATCCCGCGCGCCGACTTCAATCGTGTGATCACCACCACCGGTGTGGCACCGGATTGCGGTTGCTGTTTGGGTTTCGCCGTTCACATCCAGCTCCAGGTCGGTGACGATGGTTTCGTATTGGATGTTAACCCCCTGCCCTTTCAACCAAGTCATCAATGGGCGGACGAAACTGTCATACTGGTTGTATTTGGGAAAGACCAGCGACGTCATATCACTCAGCCCGTCCATCAGGTGTAGGAAACGGTGCGCATAAAGCTTCATCTCAAGAGCTGAGTGCCAGTTCTGGAATGCAAACATGGTGCGCCAGAACATATAGAAATTGCTGTTCAGGAAGCCCTCACTGAACCAATCCTCCACCGTGACGTCGTCCAGATCTTCCTTTCGCGCCAGTAGCAGCTTCATCAGCTCGATTTGCTGGAGTTTGCTAAGCCCCATGGTTGAGAAGTCTTTGATCTGGCCCTGCTTTTCCAGCAGCCGCGCCTTGGTCCAGTTCTTGTCCGCGTCGTTGACGATGCGGAACTCGTCAAGCACGGTGAATGGTGCGGGCAGCTCCAGTGCCGGTATTTCTGAAAAAACATCCCAGAAGTTCTGGTAGGTCAACTCCATCTCCCGGCCGCCGCGGACTATATAGCCGTCCTCGGCATTGCCAGCGCCATCCAGCGCACCACCCTCGATGTCCAGCGCTTCCAAAAAGGTAATGTTTCCGGCCGGCATGTGGCCGTCGCGGATCAGGAAGAAGGCGGCGGAAAGACCTGCGATCCCGCTGCCAACGATATAGGCGTGGCGGTCGGCAACGCCGTCGGTTGGCAGCGGGCGATGATTGACGTAGGCGCCATGCAAATCCGCAGGCGGAAGCGGCGTGTCGCGGCCATTGTGGAGATGCCGGGTCGAGGCATCGGGTTCCACCTCGACAGCCTGTTTTGCCATCGCATCGATGTGGGTTTTCAGTCGGGAATTGTCCAGAATTGTGTTTTCATTGAGATTCATAGATTTCTAATTTAGAGATCGCGCAGGGCTAGAAGCTTACAGAAGCCAAAGACTTGAATTTTCTTTTTAGCCGTATCAGTAGGCTCCCTGAGAATAGGTTAATTCGTAGCTGTGTGTATAGATCTCGAATATCAGGCCAAATGGATCTTCTACGTAAACCATCTTGAATGGCTTCTCGCCTGGATAGTATTCCCGGATCGGCATGCGTTGTTTACCGCCATGGGCGACGATCTTTTCTACTAAATCTTCAATATTTGGATCCTGCACGCAGAAGTGGAATGTTCCGGTTTTCCAATACTCGAAATCTTTAGGCTTCTCGTTGTTCTGAAACTCAAACATTTCAATCCCGATTTTGTCTCCCATCGATACGTGAGCGATCTTGAACGAGCCCCAGCCCTTGCCGAATACGTCGACGCACATCTTTCCAATAGCGGTTTCGGTCTCCTCAGTCACGACCGTCGGTTTCATAATTGAATACCAGCCCATAACTTCTTCATAGAACTTGACGGCTTCTTCGAGGTTAGGGACGGATACCCCGATATGTGAGAATGTTTTTGGATAGATCTTCATATGTTTTTTAAAAGTTGCCCGTCATAAGAGCTTGAGCAGTTCCTTAGCGGCGGCTTCTGAGGATGCAGGGTTCTGTCCGGTGACGAGCTTGCCATCGACGACGACATAAGAACCCCAGTCCGGGCCCTTTTCATAGAGCCCGCCATTGGCTCTGAGCATGTCTTCTAGGAGGAATGGAACCACTTCCGTGAGGCCAACAGCCTCTTCCTCGGTGTTCGAGAAACCTGTCACGCGGCGGCTCGAGACCACCGACATTCCGTCAGCCCCTTTCGTGTGCTTGAAGATCGCCGGAGCATGGCACACCGCAGCGAGAGGACGATCCCCCGCAATGAATGTTTCGATGATTTGCTGGCTGTCTTCGTTCTCCGCAAGATCCCAGAGCGGGCCATGCCCACCCGGGAAAAAGACCGCATCAAATCCGTCGGCATCGATCTCTGCGAGCTTCGTCGTATTGCCGAGAACGCTTTGAGCTGCGTCATCTTTTTTAAAGCGTTCCGTTGCCCCGGTTTGTGCATCTGGAGCATCACTCTTTGGATCGAGCGGTGGCTGCCCTCCTGCGGGAGATGCCAAGGTGATTTCCGCCCCGGCGTCCAGCAGGACATAATAGGGAGCCGCGAATTCCTCCAGCCAGAAGCCGGTCTTTTTGCCCGTGTCACCCAGCTTGTTATGCGAGGTCAGAATCATGAGAATTTTCATATCGTTTTGTTTGTTTGTTTGTTTGTTTGTTTTGAAGAGCCGACGCGAATCACGCATTTTCCGAAATTGTCCCCATCCAGCATGCCGATGAAGGCGGCGGGCGCTTGTTCCAATCCATCCACGATTTCCTCGAGGTAATGGATCTTGCCAGCCTCTAGCCAGCCGCCCATCTCCGCTGCGAATTCAGGATACAGGTCTCCGAAATCCTCGAAGATGATGAAGCCGCGCATGGTGATCCGTTTCCGCAGGATCTGCCCCATCAGGTAGCCCATCCGGTCAGGGCCGTCAGGGAGGCTGGTGGCGTTGTATTGCGAGACGAGGCCGCACACGGGGACGCGCGCCCCGGCATTCAGTTGCGGAAGAACCGCATCAAAAACCTTGCCGCCGACGCTCTCGAAATAGACATCGATCCCTTCAGGGGTTGCCGCGAGCAATTCGTGGGCAAAGTCCCCGGAATGATGATCAAGGCAAACATCCAGCCCCAGGGTCTTCACCGCGTATTCGCATTTCTCCGCGCCGCCTGCGATGCCCACCACCCTGCAACCGAGAATCTTCCCAATCTGGCCGACGGTGGCACCCACGGGGCCGGTGGCGGCCGCGACGACAAGGGTCTCCCCCGATTTCGGCTGGCCGATCTTCGTGAAACCGGCCCAGGCCGTGAATCCCGGCATCCCTGTTACACCCAAAGCCCATGAAAGATGCTCCGGATCACTGCCGAGGGAAGTAACCCCTTCTCCGTTCGATATGGCGTAATCCTGCCAGCCGTTTGCACTGAGGACCCAGTCTCCTTTCACGAAGCCATCGAGCTTGGAAATTTCCACCTGCGCGACGGTTCCCCCAACCATCACCTCGCCGATTTGGACAGGCGGAGCATACGACGGAGCATCGCTCATCCGCCCACGCATGTAGGGATCAAGCGAAAGGAATTCCGTGCGCAGCAACATCTCACCCTCCTTTGGTGAAGGGACATCCTCCGTTTTGAGGGTCAAGGTGCTCTCGGTAGGAGCACCATCGGGCCGTTTTGCAAGAACGAGGCGGCGGTTTGTGGTCGGTGATTGTTTCATGATTCTGTTTGTTGTGATCTACTATGGATAAGGATGTTTGAGGTTCAGAATTACGTGCAATTCATGGAGTCCTACACGTTGTGCGATGCTGTCCATTTCCAGTTCCGGATCTCCGGCATGTCCTGGCCGTTTTTATCGATGTATTTCTTGTGCTCGATCAGCTTGGCTTGGAGTTTCTTCTTGAGGGCGATGCCTTTCTTGCCGGTTTGTGGCAGGCGATCGATGGTGTCCATTACGAGGTGGAAACGGTCGAGGTCGTTCAGCACGGTCATGTCGAAGGGCGTGGTGATCGTGCCTTCCTCCTTGTAGCCGCGGACGTGGATGTTGCCGTGATTCGTTCGGCGATACGTCAGCCGGTGGATCAACCACGGATAACCATGGAAGGCGAAGATGATTTCCTTGTCCTTGGTGAAGAGCGCATCGAACGCTTCGTCGGTCAGGCCGTGCGGATGCTCGCTGGACGGTTGCAGTTTGAAAAGGTCGATGACATTGACCACGCGGACTTTCAGGTCGGGCAGATGTTCGCGCATGATGGAAACGGCGGCGAGCGTCTCCAACGTGGGTACGTCGCCGCAGCAGGCCATGACGACATCGGGTTCGCCGCCGTCGTCATTGCTTGCCCAATCCCAGATGCCGATGCCTGCGGTGCAGTGTTTGACCGCTTCGTCCATCGTCAGCCATTGCGGTGCCTGATATTTACCGGCGATCACGACGTTGACGTAGTGGCGGCTGCGCAAACAATGATCCCAGACCGAGAGCAGGCAGTTGGCATCCGGCGGCAGATAGACGCGCACGACGGAGGCTTTCTTGTTCACGACGTGATCAATGAAGCCCGGGTCCTGATGCGTGAAACCGTTGTGCATCTGCTGCCAGACGTGGGACGCCAGCAGGTAGTTCAGCGATGCGATGGGCGCACGCCACGGAAGTTCAGCCGTGACCTTCAACCATTTGGCATGCTGATTAAACATCGAGTCAATGATGTGGATGAAGGCTTCGTAACAGTTGAACAAGCCGTGCCGTCCGGTAAGCAGATACCCTTCAAGCCAGCCTTCGCACTGGTGCTCGCTCAGCATTTCCATGACGCGACCGTCCAGGGCGAGGAACTCATCGTTGTCCTGCGTGCGCGCGTCCCACTGCCGTTCCGTCACCTCGAACACCGCGGTCAGGCGATTGGAAAGCGTTTCGTCCGGGCCGAAGATGCGGAAATTGCGTTGTTCGCGATTGAGTTTGACCACATCGCGCAGGAACACGCCGAGTTCGTGCGCGTCGGCTGCGAGAACCGATCCGGGTGATGGCACGTCCACCGCGTATTCGCGAAAGTCCGGCATGATCAGGTCGCGAAGTAGCAGGCCACCGTTCGCCTGTGGATTTGCGCCCATGCGCCGCTCGCCCTTGGGCGCGAGTTCGGCCAGTTCCGGCATCAGGCGGCCTTGGACATCGAATAGTTCTTCCGGCTTGTAACTGCGCAACCATTCCTCCAGTAGCTTGAGATGTTCGGGATGCGCGACCGGATCAGAAAGCGGCACTTGATGTGCGCGGAACGTGCCTTCGATTTGCTGGCCATCCACCCACTTCGGGCCGGTCCAGCCTTTGGGTGATTTGAGGACGATCATCGGCCAGCGCGGGCGCATCGTGATGCCGTTGACGCGGGCTTCGTGCTGGATGCGTTTGATCTCCTCCATCACTGCGTCGAGCGTCGTCGCCATGGCCTCGTGCATGAGAGCGGGGTCATCTCCCCCGACGTAATAGGGCGTCCAACCGTTGCCTCGGATGAACTGATCCAGTTCCTCCGGTTCGATGCGCGCGAAAATGGTCGGGTTGGCGATCTTGTAGCCGTTGAGGTGCAGGATCGGCACTACCGCCCCGTCGGTCGCTGGGTTGAGAAACTTGTTAGAATGCCACGCAGTAGCCAGCGGGCCGGTCTCCGCCTCGCCATCGCCCACACAGCAAGCCACGATGAGTTCGGGATTGTCGAACACCGCCCCGAACGAATGGCTGAGCGAATAGCCCAGTTCGCCGCCTTCGTGAATCGAGCCGGGACATTCGGGCGAGGCATGGCTTGGGATTCCGCCCGGGAACGAGAACTGCTTGAACAGCTTTTGTAGCCCCGCCTCGTCCTGGCTGATAGTTGGATAGATCTCGCTGTAAGTGCCTTCGAGATAGGTGTTGGCCACCACGGCCGGCCCGCCGTGTCCCGGGCCGGAGACGTAAATCATGTCCAGGTCGTATTTGTTGATGACCCGGTTCAGGTGGACGTAGATGAAATTCTGTCCCGGCGTCGTTCCCCAATGGCCGAGCAACATGTGCTTGATGTCCGAGAGTTCGAGCGGCCGCTTGAGCAGGGGATTGTCCAAGAGGTAAATCTGCGCAACCGAGAGGTAGTTCGCCGCGCGCCAGTAGGCGTCGGTTTTTTGGAGCAGTTCCGGCGTAAGTGTGTTTGTCTTCATAATTTGTCTGGTTTCAAAATGCGGCACACGGAGCGTGCGATCATCAGTTCTTCGTCTGTGGGGATTACGCGAACCGTAACGCGGCCGGCGTCTGCGGAAATCACCGCCTCCGTTGCAGCGTTCCGCGTTTCATCAAGTTCGATTCCGAGAAAGCCGAGTCCTTCGCAGATGCGGGCGCGAACGGGCGGCGCGTTTTCAGCTATGCCGCCTGCGAAGACCAAGGTATCGAGTCCGCCGAGTGCGGCGGCGTATGCACCGATCCACTTCTTCGCCTGATAGCAAAACAGCGCCACAGCTTCCGCCGCCCGAATATCCTGCGTTTCGTGTTCGAGCAAGTCGCGCATGTCAGAGCTGGTTTCGGATACTCCTAACAGTCCGGATTCGTGATTCACCATGTTCTGAAATTGCTTGGCACTCATTTGTTCGGTGCTTGCCATGTAAGAGACCAGTCCCGGATCCAGGTCTCCCGAGCGGCTGCCCATCACCAATCCAGCCGTCGGCGTGAAGCCCATGCTGGTGTCGATGCTCTTGCCGTCGCGCACGGCGGCCACGCTGGCGCCGTTGCCGAGATGGGCGAGGATCACGCGGCCTTTCGTTGCCGCCGGATCGCCCAGGCGTGTGAGTTCCTCCACAAGGAATTCGTAGGACAAACCGTGGAAGCCGTAACGGCGAACGCCAGCCGCCTCGTAGCGTCGCGGAATCGGCAGCAGACTGGCGACCCGTGGCATGGTCCGGTGAAACGCGGTGTCAAAGCACGCCACCTGGGGCAGTGCGGGATGGCGCTTGCGGAACGCCTCCATCAATTCGATCTCAAGCGGCAGATGCTCCGGGTCATACGGCGTGATGCGGCGCAATTCATCGAGCAACCCTGGCGTGACCCGTTCCGGCTCGCTGTGACTCATCCCATGCACCACCCGGTGTCCCACGGCTCTGATCGAGGAAAACGACTGCTGCGTCTCAAGCCAATCCAGTAGAAAATCGACCGCCGATGGGTGATCATCCACATTAATGGTGCGACGATCCGGCGGTGTTCCGGCAAAGTCCTTGAAGGTCAAGCTCATGCCGCTCTGACCGACGCGATCCACCTTCCCGACCAGCCGCCGCCGTAGCGGTTCGCCTTCCTCATACAGCGCAAACCGGATGCTCGACGAGCCGCCGTTGATTGCCAGAAGAGAGCTTGCCTCCACCGGGCTTGCTGCACTTTTTAACTGATGATTGGTGGGCATGTCAGGAGTTAGTTTTCATGTCCCCCACATCCCGTGGCTTGAGGCTTACCACTGCGCATTAACCGATCAGACATTGTTTGGTCTCCTGATAGCCAGCCGTTCATAAATCCCGCGCGACATAGCCCCGTGACGATGTAGGGGCAACGCCGCGTCAGGCGCCAGAACAAGCCCGAGCGGAAGTTCTCACACGCCATTACGACCGGTCCCATGTTGATCCCGTAATGGAACCGCGAGGACCAGCCGGGCTGATCCGGCGACTCCTGCGGAAAGGTCAAATTGAAGCTGCACTTCAAGCAATACTTGCCCGTGATCTGCGGATACACCTCCTTGAAATGCCGCACCGTCGGCAGGACGATCTCCGGGGCAAAGGGCAACGAGGCGACCACGGCCCACGGGGCGACCGTTCCGTCGTCCGGGCCGTCCGGTACACCGCGTGCGACATAATCAAAAAAGCGGCGCTTGACGCCAGCGATCTGGCGCACCGCCCGACCCGGTCCATCACTCGCGCTCAGCCCCCAGAAGTTGGGCCCGTAGCCGACGAAGGCGTGCGGATTATGAATGGCATACTGCTGCTGCACGTGGGTCGCGCGGCGGCTGTTCTCGAAATAGTCGCTGTCCTTGCCGCGCATGAAGACATCCTGGATCCCCCGGAAGTCGATCCACAGGTGCGAGTATTGGTGGATGAAGAGCGAGCCGCCATACAGGAACTCGTGGCCATAGATCTCCCGCCACTGGTAGGTTGCGGTCCACGCCGTATAGCTGGACTCTGGCAGCGGGTAAGTGGGCGAACCCAAGCCCAGCGTGTATAGCAGGAGCGCCTCGTCGTAACCTTTCCAGCGATACTTCAAAAAACCGCGTTTGGGCTTCCATCCGTGAGTGATCGTCGCCCCGCCGTTCTGCGCCCACTGCCAATCAGCCCGACGGTAGAGCGCATCGGCCAAGGTGCGGATCTCCAGCTCAGCCTCATCATCCTGATCGAAATAGCTGGCGGCGGTGAGCATGCCGGCTAACAGAAAAGCAGTATCGATTGTGGAAAGCTCGCACCGCCCGGCCCGCCTGCCGGTCTTCATGTCGAGGAAGTGGTAGTAAAACCCCTTATAGCCAGTGTCGTCCATGGCCGTCCCTTGTGGACTCGTCCAGAAGAACCGTAACGCCGCCAGGGTTCGCTCCACCGCTTCCGCGCGCTGCATCCATGAGCGTTCGACTCCAACGGGATAGGCAGCCAGGGCAAATCCAACGGCAGCGATGCTTGCGGGAGCGTCCGGTTGAGTCTTGTCGGCCACCAAGCCGTTCGCCGGATTGGTCTCGTGAAGGAAGTATTCGAAGGCATTCCGCTGGAGTGCGTCCAACATCTCTTCGCTTCTGGCTGGTTGATTCGGGCCATTTGCCTGTTGCCTGGGCGCGGTTTGACGCGCCCCGGTTTCAGCGGCTTCTTCCGGAGCGGATTGCCTCTGGCCTTTGTTACCCACAGCAGCAGCCCCCGGATTTTTCGTCGGGCTTGGCATCGGCGGGACTGGACAGGAATTTCTCTCGGCAGTGCTCGCTGCAGAAGTAGGATGTCTCTCCATCTCGTTCAGCGTGGAGAGCGGTGGAGGTGTCGACGGTCATGCCGCAGATGGGATCGATTGCTTCGGTTTTGGATGGGTTCATGTTCGTTTTGTTTGTTTAAATGATGTTTTCGATTTCACGAAAGTCGGAGAGATTCAACCGGATGTCTCGTCCCTCGTGCTGGTCATGGCACCCCATTGCCCCCAGCGCGGAATGAACATCGGCACCCGTTTCCGGTATTCGCGATATTCGTCGCCGAATTCTTCCTCGACTTTTCGCTCCTCACTCCGCGCCAGAAAATAATAGGTAAGAACGATGAGGGGGAATAGCGCGACGGAAAAAACGGTGGGCCAATGCACGATGCCCTCGCCGAATAGCGCGATGAAAAGTCCTGTGTATTGCGGGTGCCGCACTAGCCCGTAGAGTCCGTCGGTCACGAGGCGATGCTCCTTCCTAGCGCGGTGAACTTGTCGCCATCCCTGCATGAATATCCCGAAGCCGGCGAACAGAAGAATGTAGCCGAGGATCATCGCGATCATCATTCCCATCTCGCCGACCCCCAGCAGCGTGGACCAGAGACTGGCGTTGAGATTGGTCTGATCGAGGCCGAAGAATCGGACGAGCAGATAGATGGTGAGCGGAAATCCATACATCTCCGCATAGAGGGCGATGATGAATGCCTGGACGACTCCCGCGCTGGCCCACTCCTTCCATGTCTTGGGTGCGAGGTAGCGGTAAAGTAGCCATGAGGCTAACACGATAAAGATCAGGGCAAGGCCCCAAGCGCCGGAATGTGCGATGTGTTCTTTCATAAATTTGTTTCAGGTTGAGGTTTCGCTTCGCGTGCATCTTTCCCAATCTCTCGCTCCGACTTCTCCAGCTCCTGAACTGCTTGAACGTCCTCGCGCCCTAGCTCCTCGTAGAGTTCGTGGACCCGCTTGACGGTCTGTGGTGTCACATTGGACGGTGTCCCAGCTTTTGCTTCAGGTTTGGCCTCGGCTTCGGCAGCATTGTTTTGGATCTCTTGCGTTGCCTGCTCCCAGTCCTGATTTGCTGAATCGCCCTGGTGATCTCCCTTCTCGTAGAGTTCGTACGCCCGCTCGGTGATCTGCGGCGTCAAATCGGATGGCGGCTCGGCCTTCGCTTCAGGCTTGGGTTCGGCTTCAGCGTCGGACTTGGGTTCTGCTTTAGGCTGCGATTCGGGTTTTGATTCCGTCATGGGCTCAATCTTGGCTTCAGGTGCGGTCTCTTCTTTCGAATCGGGTTGAACTTCCGCCTTCGGGTCCGCTTTGGCTTCAGGCTTGGACTCGGCTTTGGTGTCAGACTTTGGTTCGTCATCAGCTTCAGGCTTGGGTTCGTCTTTGTCGTCGGACTTGGACTCGGCTTTGGCGTCGGGCTTGTTTTCAGCATTTTCGTCGGATTTGATTCTCAGCAGTCGCGCGTTGATGGCGACGATCACTGTGCTCCCGGCCATCAGCACCGCACCCACAGCGGGTGTGAGCAGCACTCCCCACGCGTATAGCGCCCCGGCCGCCAGCGGGATGGCGACGACGTTGTAGCCAGTGGCCCAGACCAGGTTTTGAATCATCTTGAGGTAAGTGGCGCGGGAAAGTTTCAGGATGGCGACCACATCCGAGGGATTGCTTCTCACCAGGATGACATCTGCGGTTTCCACGGCGACATCCGACCCCGCACCGATGGCGATTCCCAAATCAGCCTGCGCCAATGCGGGGGCGTCGTTCACGCCGTCGCCGGTCATGGCGACCAACTCGCCGCGGGCCTGGACCTCTTTCACTTTGGCGGCTTTATCCTGTGGCAGGACCTCGGCGAAGTATTCATCCAGTCCGATCTGGTCCGAAACCCATTTGGCTGTCGCTTCGTTATCGCCGGTAAGCATCATGCACCGGATGCCCATATCCTTGAGTGTCGCGACGGCCTGCTTCGATTCGGGACGGATGATGTCGGCCAGGGCTATCGCTCCTTTCAGAGCTCCGTCCACGAGGACAAACACGACTGTCTTGCCTTGCGCTTGCAGTGGCTCGACGCGTTCGTCCGTCATCTCGATGTTCTGTTCGCGCAGGAAACCCGGACTCACCACCTTGATCTCCTTGCCCTCGACCCGGCCTTCCGCGCCTTTGCCGGCAATGCCTCTGAAGTTTTCCACCGGCGACTTTTTCTCGGAGGCTCCGGCAATCGCTTTGGCAATGGGATGTTCGGAATTCGCATCCACCGAAGCCGCGTAGCGGAGCAGCGTTTCTTCGTCGATGTCTTGCGAAAGCAGGAGCGTATCCGTCACGCCAAAGCGTCCTTCGGTGAGAGTGCCGGTCTTGTCGAAGATGATGGCTTGCAGCTTCCGCGCACCCTCGAATGCGGTGCGGCTGCGAATGAGCAGGCCGTTCTTCGCGGCGAGGGCGGTGGATACCGCCACGACCAACGGCACAGCGAGACCCAGAGCATGCGGACAAGCGATGACCATCACGGTCACGGTGCGTTCGATGGCGAATGCGAACTCCTTGCCCATGAGGAGTTGCCAGATCAGGAAGGTGACGACGCCGCCGCCAAGCGCAACAACGGTGAGCCACATCGCCGCAGTGTTGGCTAGATCCTGGGTTTTGGATTTGCTTTCCTGGGCCTGTTTGACGAGGTCGATGACCTGCGAGAGAAACGAATCCTTGCCAGTGCCCTTGACCTCGATGGTGAGAGAGCCTTCGCCGTTGATGGCTCCACCAATTACCTTGCCGCCAGTCTTCTTTGCGACAGGCGTTGATTCCCCGGTGAGCATCGCTTCGTTGACCGAGCTTTCTCCCTCCACGATGACACCGTCGGCGGGAATCTTTTCGCCCGGTTTGATCAGGACCTTGTCATCGACCGCCAGCTCGCTGAGCGGCACGTCTTTCACGCTGCCGTCGGGCATGATTTTGTGGGCGTCGGACGGCATAAGCTTCGCCAGTTCCTCCAGCGCCTTTGAAGCGCCCATGATGGATTTCATTTCAATCCAATGTCCGAGCAACATGATGTCCACGAGCGTGGCCAATTCCCAAAAGAACATTTTGCCGGTCAGGCCAAACACCACGGCGCTGCTGTAAAGATAAGCGGTGGCGATGGCGACTGATATGAGGATCATCATGCCCGGCTTGCGGGTCTTCAGCTCATCGAACATCCCTTTGAGGAATGGCCAGCCGCCATACCAAAAGACGGCGGAGGAGAAACCGAACAGGACGTAAATATCGCCGGGAAAACTGATCGCTTCCCCCAACCCGACCAGCTTTTGTAGCATCGGCGAGAGGACGAGAATCGGCAGGGTCAGGATCAGCGAGATCCAGAAGCGTTTGCGGAAATCCGCCGCCATGTGCGCATGATGATTGCCGTGACCTTTGTGTTCATCCGCGCCGTGGCCCGACATCTTGGCTTCAGCCGCCAACCAATTCTGCTTATCGTGCCCCTGAGGATGCCCCTCTTTTTCATAGATGGCGTAGGCCTTCTTGGCGACCTCGTCGTGTGCCAGTATTGAGGCGGGTTCGGTTTCGGTGTTGTCCGGCTTGTTAGTCGGATGATCGCTGTGTTTCATAAATATCACTGGTTTGTTTGGCGGTTATCCACGCCGACACTCAGAACCAGAGCCGCAGACCGAGGACGAACGCGACGGCGTCGGTGGGGTCGCCCTCCGACCGCGCGATGGCGGCGGTGCCGCCGTATTTGCGCACCCAGGTGACGCCGATGTAGGGCGCAAATTCGCGGGCGATTTCGTAGCGCAGGCGCAAGCCGAGGTCGGTCTGGTTCACACCGGAAGCGGTGTCGAATTGCCTATCTCCCTGGAACGAAAACTCGCCTTCAAACCGTGGCTGGAGCACGAGTTTTTGCGTGAGGTAAAGATCAGCGCTGACGGTGATTTCGCCGGAGACTTCTCCGCGGTCGCTGATGTAGAGCGAGGGCTCGACGTCGAAATTGCCGGGGGCCAGTCCTTGCAAGCCGATGACGGCGTAGGTGCGCGTGTTATCGGAGCGGCCCGGACCCGTGATGCGGTTTCCCCGCACGCCGAGTTGCAAGTCCCAGAACGGCGCGATGAGCCGCCCATAGAGAAGCTGCAAGTCGCCCTCGACGCCACTCCCGCGACTGAGGTTCAAGTCGCCCTCCGTCTTGATCCAGAGGCGGTTGTAATCGCCGCCGATCCAGCCGACGAAATCCCATGTCATCGTCGCGGGGCCGGAGTTGTAGGCGCGATATTCGAGAAGGTCGAAAAGCAGGAAGCTGTGAATCATCGAGTCCTCGACGGGCGGCGGCAGACCTTTCATCTGCGCTTCCAGCATTGGCCGCGAGAGCAGTTCGGCGGCGCGATTGTCGCCGCGCGGCGGCACATATTTTTGATGGGGGCCGAGGATGCGGATGCCGGGCTCGCTCATGGCTAGCGGAGCCGCTGTGCCGCCAGCCATTCCGGGCATCCCGGCCATGCCACCTTTTTTGGTGGATGCAGCGTTGCCCGGTTTCGCCGGAGCCATGCCGGGCATGGCGTCCATTTTCGATTGGGCCGAAGCAGCGCCAGAGGGCTTCACCGCTGAGGTTTCGGCGGGTGCCATTCCAGGCATTGCATCCATCTTCTTCCGCTCGGCAGAAGCTGCGTTGTCCTTGGGTGTGCTCACCGTGGGAGCGGCTGGTGCCATACCCGGCATGTCTTTCATCGCCGGAGCGACCGCGGGTTTCTTTGGCTTGGGAGTCGCCATTCCCGGCATGTTCTTCATGTCGTCCTGCGCCGTGGCCGCGCCGGGCTGGACAAGACTGACTGCCAGGATGCAGGCCGTCACGAGGGCGGCGGATGGATGGAGTTTCATAGGTGGCTTCGGTTCAGGCTTTGGGTGCGACGGAAACGACGCGGAACATGCCCATGTCCATGTGGTAAAGGATGTGGCAGTGGAAGGCCCAGACACCAGGGGCATCGACGGTGATTTCCGAGGAGAGCTTCTCGCCGGGCTTGAGAATGATCGTATGTTTGCGCGGCTTGTGCGCACCGTGGCCGTTGTCGAGTTCCATGAACATGCCGTGCAGGTGCAAAGGGTGATCCATCATGGTGTCATTGACCCAGGTGAAGCGCAGACGCTCGCCGTAGTGGAAGGCAATGGGTTCCATCGCCTCGGAGTATTTCTTGCCGTCAAAGGACCACATGTAGCGCTCCATATTGCCCGTGGCGTGCAACTCGATTTCGCGCTCGGGGGGCCGCGTGTCGGTGCCCGGCGTGAGGCTCTGGAGATCGTTGTAAACAAGGACGCGCCACGGCATGCCTTCGAGACCGAGGCCCGGCTCGCCGAGGCGGTTCGTCGGAGCCATCGCGACGGTCGTATTTCCCGGCCCATGCTTGTCTGGGCCGTGCATGGCACCGCCGCCGGCCATCGGCGCATCGCCGGGCATCTTCATCCCCGGCATCGCTCCGCCCGCTGCGGGAGCAGGCTCGGCTTTCATTCCGGGCATTCCCGCCATGCCGCCGGATGCTTCAGCACCGGCTGCAGGTTTCGCTTTCATCCCCGGCATCGCGGCCATCCCTGCGTCGCCGCCCTTCATCCCGGCCATTCCCGGCGTCATCGCCATGCCCATGTCTGCCATCGTGCGCACGGGGCGTTTGCGTCGCTCGGGAATCGCCGCGCTGAGCCCTTCGCGCACGGCGAGCGTGCCGCGTGCATAGCCGCTGCGGTCCGACGCCTCGGCGAAGATCGTGTAAGCCGACGCACCTCCCGGCTGCACGATCACGTCGTAGGTCTCCGCGACGCCGATGCGGAATTCATCCACCGTCACCGGCTTCACATTCTGACCGTCGGCCTGCACGACTTTTAGCGGCAGTCCGGGGATGCGCACATCGTAGAAGGTGACGGCGGAGGCGTTGATAAAACGCAGCCGCACACGCTCTCCGGCCCGGAAGAGGCCCGTCCAGTTTGAGCCCGGCGCGAGGCCGTTCATCAGGAAGGTAAAGTGATGCCCCGTGATGTCGGCGATGTCCGTCGGGTCCATCCGCATCTTGCCCCACGTTATGCGGTCGGCGACCGCCGCCTTGAGGCCATCCTTGGAAACATCGCCGATGAAATCGCCGACGGTGCGCCGCTGGTAGTTCGAGTAGCTGCTCTCCTTTTTGAGCTTGGCCAGCATCGCCATCGGGTCGCCGGAAAGCCAGTCGCCGAGCACCACCACGTATTCGCGGTCGAAGCGAAAGGGATCGGGCTCCGCCGGGTCGATGATCAACGGCCCATACACGCCGAGCTGCTCCTGCAGCGCGCTGTGGCTGTGATACCAATAGGTGCCGTTTTGCCGCACCGGAAAGCGATACTCGAAAGTCTCGCCCGCGCCGATGCCCGGATAGCTCACACCCGGCACGCCATCCATGCGGAACGGCACGAGCAAGCCGTGCCAGTGGATTGACGCGGACTCGCCCTTGAGCTGATTCGTCACGCGGATCACGGCATCCTGCCCCTCGCGCAGCCGCACGAGCGGCCCCGGCACCGTGCCGTTGATCGCAATAGCCGGGAACTGCTTCCCACCAACATCGAACGACAGCTTGCCGATCACGAGATCAATAGGTCCGCTACTCGCGCGGGCCGTCCCCCCTGGTCGCGAATAAGCTGGGACCAAGCTTTCGAAGCCCGCGAGGAGACTCGCAGCGGCAGTGTATTGGATAAATTTGCGTCGTGGTATCATGGGAAGTTTTAATTGAGGTCGATTCGGGATTATCGCGGCAGATCATTCGCTGGTGTTTGGGGGTTCGTCTTTGCTTGGTAGCAGCTTGTTCTTGTCTGCGGGCCGCGAATCCATGCCGCCTCCGCCTCCGCCGCCGTGACGCATCATCAGGAAAAAGATCATGTCGGTGACAGTGCGGCCGCCGCTGGCTCGCGCAGCCGTCCGCGAAAAATCCGTACGCCTTCGTCTTCCTCGGCGAAGCGAACGTCCATCACTTCTTTGATCGCCCGAGGCTGCCCGGTCTCATTCAGCATACGCACCGAGGGTAGCGGCGGCCGGTTCTCCGCCGTCTTCCCGGCAAACGCGCCGAAGAGCATCGAGAGTATCCAGAAACAGAGCAGCAGCCCCATCCAGAAAAACATTCCCCCACCCAACAATCCTCCACCCAACAATCCTCCACCCGGCAAAAGGAAGAAAATTATCAACGGCAGGAGAATACAGAGGTTCATCAGGAGTTGCATCCCTGGATCCCGTTTGGCGGGTTAGCCGGGGCTGGAAGTTAGTTTTTTCACGGCGTGTTAGGTGTTAGGCCGGAAACTGGCAGAATGAGCGAGGGGGGCTTAACGCGACAGTTGGCCGCCCAAACTTCCGCCTGGACGACAAACCCGTTTTGTTGGCGTCGATTTCAGGGTCAACCCTGGGGCATCGCCGAATTTGCCATCGTGTGGGTTTTGCCCGGAGTGCCCATCTCGTGGGTCTGCATGTCCGTCTTGTGGCTTTCTGGCATTGAGGAACAGGCTCCCAGTGTGAGCGCGGTAAGGGTTAAAACAAGGGCTGCTGCTGCTTTGCTAATATATTTTTTCATAGATTTATCAGTTGTTTGGTTGTGTGAGCGGAACATCCGCCGTTAGATTCCTAAACTCGTCCCTTGTTTGCGATACAGCTACGCATTAGCTCGGAATAACTCCGCATTTTTTAGGGCAGGGGCTTGGGCTTAACTTGTTGGGTAAGTTTTTGGAATTCATGAGGGATGGGAAAGTCCCTGTCGTTTAAGTCGTTGTGGATAAATTTATAATCTTTATTCCCTTTGTTTGAGGCGGACCCCGAAAATCGGGCCAGGGGTTAAGCTATGATTGTGGTGGTCTGGGGGCGGGTATTAACCCGAACCTAAACCACATAAAATGAAAGCAAAACGAAGAAGACACGAACCCCAATTTAAAGCCCGCGTCGCGCTAGAAGCGCTCAAGGGCATCAAAACCATCCAGCAAATCGCGAAGGATTTCGACATCCATCCTGTGCAAGTCTCGGATTGGAAAAAAGCCATGACCGAAGGCGTCACCGGAATCTTTGGTTCCACGCGGGAGAAGGTCGACACCGAGGATTTCGAGCGCCAGCGGGACAAGCTCCACGCCAAGATCGGGCAGTTGACCGTGGAGGTGGATTTCCTGCGAAAAAAGTCGAAACAACTCGGTCTGTGAGGGAACGCACCGAGTTGGTCGAAAAAAATCATCCCCATTTGAGCATGAGAAAACAATGTAAACTCCTCAATGTGGCCCGCTCCACGGTGGACTATCAGGCTGTGTCCGAGGTCCCGGAAGGCATCCGCATCAAACGTCTGTTGGACGAAATCTACATGGTCGATCCGTGCCTTGGCAGCCGCAGATTGGTGACGGTTCTCCAGCGCGATCACGGCGTGAAAATCAACCGCAAGCGCTTGCAACGACTCCGCCGCGAGATTGGTCACGAAGCGATCTGGTGCAAGCCACGCACCAGCATTCCGGACCACGGCCACCGCAAATACCCCTACCTGCTGAGGAATCTAGCAGTTACAAGGCCCGATCAAGTCTGGTGCACGGACATAACCTACGTGCCGATGCCCGGCGGCCACGCCTACCTGTGCGCGGTGATGGACTGGTATTCGCGCAAGGTGCTGGGCTGGGCCGTTTCTAACACCATGGACACAGGTCTCTGCCTGGAAGCTCTGGAAAACGCACTGACCGTCACCGATCGGACTCCTGAGATTTTCAACAGCGACCAAGGCTGCCAGTTCACCTCCGCGGAATGGACCAGTCGGCTGCTAGAACTCGGCATAAAAATCAGCATGGATGGTCGCGGACGCTGGATGGATAACATCTTTATCGAACGGCTCTGGAGGAGTGTGAAATACGAGGAAATATATCTCTTCGAGCATGCCACCGTTCCAGTCCTGCGCGCCGGACTCGCGAAATGGTTCAGCCGCTACAACGATTGGCGACCCCATGAGACGCTCGACAACCTCACCCCGGCAGTGGTCTATCAAACCACCCCACGAAGCCCTGAGAACATCCTTGATGAGGCAACCCTGAAAGCCGCATGACCCCCCGGCGCGAAGAATTTGGGCAGCCTCCGCTCCAGGCTCCGCACTCCACTGCGCTACGCTCCGTTGCGTGCTACGCCTTCCGCTACGTCTGCCCAAATTCGAGGCCCTCGCCACTTCACACTTGATCCCCGATCCCTAATCGCCTACTCCTTTTCCGCAACCCTCCACCATAACTTAGTTTAGCCCCTCCGTGGCCGGACTTAGGGGTCCACCTCAGTTTCACCCAGTGTTTACACAGCCAATACCTCGCTGAAAACGACTTTTTAAGTTTATGAAAGATCACGCCGAATCGAATGCGAGAACATTACGGGTTCTCTCCGAATCGGAGATGTATCACGATTATGAGCGCGCTTTCACAGAGGGCACAGGTCTGCCACTGATTTTGAATGAACCTGACATGTTGCACATGGTGCGTTATAACAAAAAACAGCAAAACCCTTTTTGCACCATCATGGCTAAGGTTAACCAGAGTTGCACGGCTTGCTACTCCCTACAATGCAAACTGGAGGAGGAGGCTCAACTGACACCGAAAACGATGAAATGCTTTGCAGGACTCTGTGAGACTGCCGTGCCTGTGCGAGTCGGCCCAGATTTGATTGCATTCTTACGCACGGGACAAATCCTTCTCCAGCGACCGGACAAAGCACGTTTTAATCGCGTAGCGGCAACCCTTATCAAATGGGGGGCGGAAATCGATGTTAAGAGATTGGAGGAGGCTTATTTCAACACCAGGGTTCTCTCTCCAAAGCAATACGAGGCGCTCATACGGTTGCTTGATACTTTTGCCAAGCACCTCGCTTCATGTAGTGAGACGCTCGCCTTGCATTCACAACAGAGCGGATCTCCGGCCATCGTGCGGGCGCGCAGCTTTATCGAAGACCACTCGGATGAGGAACTTTCCCTCGCCGCAGTCGCGCAGGTCGTTAACATGAGCGCGACTTACTTCAGCGAGAAATTTAAGGAGGTGGCTGGAATCAATTTTGTGGACTACGTGGCCCGGACACGTGTGGAAAAGGCACGGAATCTCCTGAAAAATCCGAATCTGCGAATCAGCGAGATCGCCTTTGACGTTGGTTTTCGATCGCTTTCGCAGTTCAATCGAGCGTTCAAGCAGGTGGTGGGTGAATCGCCGAGGGACGAACGTGCGAGACTCTTTCTTCATTGATTCAGCCAGCTTCGATCCACTTGTTTTAAGAAGTACCGAAGAATTGCGGAGTATTTCCGGGCAGACGCGTAGCGGGAGGTTAAGCAACTTATTTTCTGTAAAAGTGATTTGGCTATAAACTGAAGGATGGTTGGTTAGGGTTTGTGGTGGGGGAGGTAGGCTTTGCCGGTTTCCCATTCGTCGGAGATTTCGGAGAGGATGGCGGTTACTAGCCGCA
>JBBROU010000033.1:0-41205 GCA_038229055.1 Bryobacterales bacterium
CCACTTGGCGGCGTCGTTCCCGATCAGATAGTTCACTGTCCCAGGCAGTTTATCTAGACCCGAAACCTTCGCTAGCGGATTCGCACCCAAATGATGAATATGCAGCACTGCGCCCTGCTGATTCGGCCGCGGGAGCGCAAGCACCGACTCGGTGGAAGTCAGGAACAAACCATATCCGCTGCCGCGCGTATAGGCCTTCACCGACGGATGGGTTTGGCCCAGATTCATCTCGAAGCTGAGCGGAAGATGTTGATATTCCACAGCGGGTTGCGCGGGTTGATGGATCGCGGCTGAGTTTTGAACGGGCACTTCCGCGTTAAGACACACGGCGGCCAGAATGAGAACGAAAAATGACGATGAAGTATTAGAGCGCATGTTTCTCCATGGATTTTCCCGGTTGGAATAATTTCCGCTGGGGTTATGTATGTAGGTAGTGACGAAGTATAGCAGCAGAAACGCCACCAGCGCAATTTGCTGGCAAGGGATAACCCTAGTTACGGATCGTCCACTTGGTCCTATTACGAAGATCTTGGATTTTTCTTGCCATTGTGCTTCCTGAACGTTTAGAATTGGAAATCAAAGATTTTTGGTTCTTTTCATACATTGACCTCGGAGAAACTTATGGGACGTTTTCATCTTCTAACGGCAGCAGCGATTTTCGCGTCGGCATTCGGGATCGCGCCCTCAATGCAGGCTACGCTCATCACGTACACGACAACTGGCACTTTCGCGAACACGATTAGCGGCAACCCCGTGTTGATAGGGCAGAATTTTACCGCCACCACGTCGGTTGATTCCGCTGCGATCGGGACGATCGTGAGCAATCCCAACGGCCATCCTGGGACGTCCGACGCCTTCACTGTCCCCTCGACCCTGACGTTGTCGCCCGGTGTGATCGGCTTCACTAATTTCAGCGATCCCAGCTCGATTCTCACCATTACGGATTACACAGATTCAACACAGGACACAGTCTCTCTACTCTTCCACCTTGGAGCACTGGGAACCGTAACCTCAACAATTCCGCTTAACCTTACTTCGGCATTCCCTTCCGTGTTGAGCTTGACTTCGTTTACGGCAGCAACGACCGCCACCCCTCCGAACGGGGGTATCGCCGTTTTGACCAGCACTATTCTTTCCGGCACCTACGGAATTAGCGGCAACATTCAAGGAACCGCCCCGATCACAGGCGCTCCCGAGCCGGGTACGATCTCCATGGTCGTTTCCGGACTGCTGATTGCCGGTTTTGGACTGAAGCGCAAGAAGTCGCTCTAAGTTTCGGCCACTCCGATTCTAAAGGCCACCGCCCATTCGGGCTGGTGGCCTTTTTCCATTTAAGGCCGCCTTTAGATCCTGATTAGCTCTCGCTGCACTGCCCCGGTAACGCGTGGCTTTTCGGCGTCGATGAAGATGTTCAACTCCAGGCGCACCCCGAAATCGGGAAGATAGATTCCCGGCTCAATCGAGAAGCAACTCCACGGCATCACCTTGCGTTCGTCGTGCGTTTCGAGATTGTCCATGTTCGCCCCATTGCCATGCGTCTCGATGCCGATCGAGTGCCCGGTGCGATGAACGAAGTTCGGGCCGAAGCCGCTGCGCTCAATCGACCCGCGCGCCGCGTCGTCCACCTGATAACCCTGAATGATCTGGCTCCGCGCGAAAGCGTTTTGGACAAATTCCACGGCCGTATCGCGCGCGGTCCGCACAGCCTCAAACACGGTCTGGATCCGCTCCGGCACGGTATCGCCACAGAATCCGGTCCACGTAATGTCATAGTAAATCGCGCCCAGCTGCTGGAGCTTGGCCCACATATCGATAAGGACGAAATCTCCTGCCAGAATAGGCTGGTTGGTCGCGGGCTCCGGCGAATAGTGCGGGTTGCCGGAATGCGCGTTCACTCCAACGATGGGGCCGTGGTCGGTGTAGAGTCCCGATTCCGTGAAGCGCGCCATGATGAAGTCGCGCACCTCAATCTCGTCAATCGAAATCCCGGCGCGAATGCGTTCTCCGATTAGCGCGAAAGCGGCCGCGCGCACCCGGTCGACGCGGCGTCCGGCTTCCAGATGCGATTCAAGCGCGGCGTCGTCCAGACGAGCCTCGAAAGCCTGAATCAGCTCAGCGGAGCTGACAACCTCAGCGCCAAGCCCGCGCACCAGCTCGACCGTGCCGGCATCGACCAGCGAGACATAAGGGATGGCGCAATCGGGGGAATATTGCATGGCGACTCGCCCGCGGCCGGCGAGCAACTGCGCCAGACCGGAGCGCTGCTCAAGCCAACTGGAGTACTGCAGCTTATGTCCGGGAAGCGCTGCGAGATTGCCCGATTCGATGCGATGCACCAGCCCGGCCGGGTCGCCTTGCGCCGGTATCAGATAGTACCATCGGCGCGTAACATGCAGATCGGCCGACAGCCCGAGCACCCGGTAAGCCAGAGGGTCCCGATAATGATGATCGAAGAAGAGCCAGCCGTCGATCTGCTGGCGGCGAAGCTCATCTTGAATGGCGGCAATATTCATAGGTTCGATCTGGCTGCCACCTTGTTCCATGTGACACGCGCTTGAAGGTCCGCCACGCCGGAAGCTTGCCGCGCGCCGACTACTTCGAACTGGAACACGTCGTCGAGCCAGTCGTGGCTCGACCCATCGGTGTGCTGCGTGGCGACGGTCAACGTGTAATTCTGCGGGGTCAGCCAGCAGTCGAATTGGAACTCCGTGAGCAGTTGCTCGCCCGCCTCCAAGGTTCCCAAATTAGCATGCTCGATGCGGGTATTGGTGCCGTACACTTCCATGCCGATGCGCGTGCGGATCAGGATTCCGACGATGGGTTCCTGCTGCCGTTGATGGAAGACACTGCGAACCTGGATCACCACCGGCTGCCCGCTTTCGACGATAGTGAGTCGCCGGCCGCCGGCGTCCAGCAAACAGACATCGAGCACCTCGCTGGATTTATCGCCATGGCGGAAGCTCGATGGAAGAAGGCTTTCGTGGCGGCGCACTTCGTTACGAAAGCTCTGCTGCTTTTCCAGCACCATGCCGATGTAGCGATCGATCACGTGCTTGGGCTCCCCTTCCGCTTGAATCCTTCCGTTTAAAAGGAAGATCGCCCGGTGCGAGAGCTGTTTGACGATGCCGAGATCGTGCGAAACGAAGATGATGGTGGTGCGCTTCTCGCGCAACTCTTCAAACTTGCGGACGCAGCGGTTGGCAAAAACGGCGTCGCCGACGGCCAAAGCTTCATCGACAATGAGGATGTCTGGATCGACGTGAATGGCAGTTGCGAAGGCGAGGCGGACGTACATGCCGCTGGAATATTCCTTCACCGGCCGGTTGATGAATTCGCCGATCTCGGCGAAAGTTTCGATCGACGGAAGCGCGCGCTCCATATGTGCGCGGCTCAGACCCATGATCTCGCCGTTCAGGAAGACGTTTTCGCGTCCGCTGAACTCAGGTGTGAAGCCGGCGCCGAGTTCGAGCAGCGCGGCCACGCGTCCACGCGTAACCACCCGGCCGCGCGTAGGCTGCAGAATTCCGCTGATGATTTGAAGCAGCGTGCTCTTGCCGCAGCCATTGGGTCCGATGAGGCTTACGATTTCCCCGCGCTCCACCGAAAGAGAGACGTCTTGCAGCGCCCAGAAATCGGTATGATGCGTGCCTTTGCCGAAAGGAATTGCATCGCGCAAGCGGTCGAAGGGAGTTTTGTAAAGGCGGTAAAGCTTGGAGACGTTCTGAACCAGAAGCACTGTCCCTTACAAATTACCGCACTCAGCCCAAGTAGAGCCCGCGCCGGACGCGAGGGTTGAATGCGGCCGGATAACCGATTAGACAGAACTGGTCGAGCGCGAACAAGACCACCGATTCCACATTTTCGCTGAGCGATTGTCCGGCTTCTTTTTGCCATGGGATGGTGTAGTCCCAAATCCCGACGAGGTGGCTCGACTTCTCCCTGGGAAAGCCTAGCGTCAACGGAAGTTGGACGGAATACTTCGATTGGTCGAGGTTACGAGCGGCGGTGTAACTGAAATTCTCAGTCTTTAAGCAGTCCAGCGTCGCGGGCGTCCACGCGGTCACAGGAAGGTTGATCACGCGGGTGAACGGGAAGTCATTCACATCGGGCGGGTAGAGCACCTCAAACTTCGCCTGCGGATAGGTCTGCCGCACAAACGCCATGATCTGTGTCGTAAACAGCCCAATCAACGACGGCAGGAATGCGGATTCTTGCGGGAACGCTGAGGGCAACGCGCTGGAATTCTTGAAGACCGGCAATGCCCTTCCATACTGGCTGGCGAACTGCTGCAGTGTATAGGCGTCGTAGAATGGCAGCCCCGAGCCGTCATCCGGAAAATACCACCACTGCACTTCGCCGAACTGCAGGTATGGTGTCTGTCCGGCCTCCACCAGGACTTTCGCCATATCCAGATGGACCTGCTGCCAGTAAGCCAGGCTGGCCGGCGAAAAATTCGTCTGGAGAGCCGGGGTGTTGAGCAGGACGGGATTGCCGCTGGGGTAGCGCTGGGCAATTCCGGCTTGTGTGGATGGATCGCCGTGCTGCAGTTCCGTGCTGAATGATGAGGCGCCGGAAATTCCGTAGCCACCCAACGCTGCAAAGAAGCTGCGCGTCCAATCCCGTGCTGCACGGTTGATCCGAGGAAGCGCCGTCAAGTCCGTTCGCCACCCGATATTCGCGACATCATTGAGAACGCCGCCGCCGGTGCCATCCACGCCTCCGGTCAATGTGGACGAACTGGCGTGAGGGTTGAAGTTCGGCGAGTTCGTTGTTGTTACTGAGAGAGTAATTGCGTTGCCCGCCGTTCCCATCGCCCGCGAGTAGATGGTAAGTGTGACGCTGTCGGCCTTAGCCCAAACCGCCGTGTACCCATTGTTGAGCAGCAGTTCGAACGCCTTACAGATACTTGCCGCCGTATCGCCGACCAAGTGGAGATGCTGAATCACCGTGGCCGCAACGGCGGAGCCCAGCACACCTATGGACAACTGAGTGATTCCGCTGTAAGTCGCCGTTCCGTTGAACGTCACCGTCGCGCTCGCATATACGTGGCCGATTCGGACTAACTCATAAAACCAGAGCGCCCCAACGTAATGGTTTGCTCGTCCGTTAAAGCCGAGCGTATGAATCAGCCAGGCCGTGCGCTCGGGCGAAAGCGCGATCGAGTGATCCGTATCCCAATCCGTCGCGAGCGTAGTCTTGGCTTGCACGGGGAACGTTGGTAGGGCCGACGAAGAATAGACGATCTCGAGGAAATCGAAATAGAAGTACTCGCCGGCATTCCCAGCGTGCGTGAGCACGACGGTGTGGGCCGCCCCGCCGCTAAAGGTTCCGAGTAAGACCCGGCTCAAGACGTCCTCGGCACGGATGAGTAGCTGAATAGGTTGCGGCGGTGCTCCATCCACCGAAAATGTCGCCGACGCTGAATTGAAGGCGCGGCGGGCGCCCAGATAAAGCTGATGACTTCCGCTGGTGGTGTAGACCGTCGACAGATGATCGGTTGGCGAAGTCGTAAAAGCGATAGACCCGCCGGAGAAATTTCCCTTCGAAACCGACCATGCTCCGGTGTAGGAAATGGTTCGAGAATTGTCTTCAATGCGCCTCGATCCCGGGCCCGCGACCTGATACCCGCGCCCTGTCCCCGTGACCGCCCAGTTGGAGACCACTACGGAAAATTCGCTGCGGACATAGCTTCCTGTCTGTAAATCGGCCGAGTAGGTCCATCGCATTTTGCGTATCGCGTGAGTCGGGATTCGCGTGCCATTCACGTCGGCGAGGTTCGTGAAGTCCAGATTCACCAGCCATGTGATGGGTGAAACGCCTCCAGCAAGGGTCTGCGAGACGGGGGTCCACGACTCGCTTTGCGAGCCGGTGACGTTGCCGTATACACCGACGCGATTCCCGTTGGATCCAGGCGCAGCCAAATAAGTCAACGTAATCTGATTGTTGGCCGCAACGGCCGACATGGTCTTTGAGAACGCGTTCACACTGATTGCCACTGCGGCGGCGGCAGACGCAAGCGTGTCTGCGCCAGTTAGCTGATAGCTGTAGTGTTCGGTTTCCCAGGCCAACTCGACATAGTCGCCTGCTGTCACAGCTCCATCTATCGCAAAGATTGCCGATGCCTCAGTGGTTTGACCCGACACAGCAGTTGAATTTGATCGCAGGGGGACTTTGTAAATCACTTCGCCGGTGCCTGGATCGGCCCAGACGCGTAACGACGGCCAATCGACCGTCGGGTAAAGTATAGAGTCCATCGCAATGCAATTGGCGCGAGTTTCCTGGTAGCTGAGTTGAAGACCGCTAAGATCGCCATCCGGAAGATTTCGCAAGAGTGGATGTTCGAAAGTGTTATCGCGGTTCCATTCAATGACGGCCCAATCGAACTGTTGCCGCCACGAGCCTGACACCGTGAATCCTGACGGGCTTGTCGCGCTTAATGCGGCAATCGCCGACGGCCGTTCGAAGTAACAGAGCAGATCGCGATCGGGCTGCAATTTCCATAAAGATTCGGGCATCCGTCAGACTCGAATCAAAACGGTAAGGTCACTGCCCGGGCTGTTAACTCCCACGGCTGTCATATCCAGACTCAAGCGGTCACCGGCAGTGAACGCCGGAAGACCCCGCCCCGAAACCGTCTGCGACGCGAGCGATCCGGCAGCGATCGTCAGAGTGCAGTAAACGACGCCATTCAGGTTGATATTGCAGGAAAGCGGCGAACCTGTGGGAGCTTCTTTCACCACCGCCGAGACATCGTTAACAACATGCCCTGTATCGATAATGATGTCTGGCGCGGCCCCAATCTGAATCGCCTGGAACCCGGCGATTTGAAACGAATATTGTCCCCCGGATAGGGTACGTAGCCCTAAGTCCACTGTGCCCGTAAAAGCCAGCGTGGTTATCGGGCTATCTCCTTGTGAGTTAGACACGAACAGACCCACACTTGCCACGCGCGCATTTGGGAGAGATAGAGCATAGCTCCAGCTTCCACTCGCGGGACTGCCAAAGAAGTTTTTCACAAATGGCGCTACGACGATGCGTGTCGAAAGTAAATAGACCGGCGTTAACGATGGATGCGCTGAGGCGGTGGTAGTCCGCTGGCCGCGCGTTACCTGAAATTGCGTTCCGCCCGCCGCAACGCTTATGATCTGCAAAATCTCTGCTCCGACCTGGACGAAAGAGCCCGCATGGGCCGTCCCCACCGCGGAAACCTGAAGCGAAGCATCCGTTGCGTTCGCTGCTGACGTCAGCTGCGGATTCGGCGCCGTGCTCAGTTCGTCATAGTACAGAATGGTAAACGTCCCCGCCGAAATCGTCGCTGTGTTAGTCAGGCTGGCAAATGCGATCGCGCCGAAGTCCAGAGTGCCGCCGGGAGTGGACGCCACGCTTACCCCGAACACCGGCGCTCCCGCGACATCCGCGTCGGTCGTTCGAATGCCAGCGCCACCCACAGTCCAGCGGGTCAAAGGGGAAACTTCGTACGGGCACTCGCCATCATTGGCATTGGCCGATCGGCCCGAAATCTGCACGATGGCTCCCGCGCGGTTCGGAATTGGAAATTGAATTCGATTGCCCTTGCCCGTTGCGGCGAACTGAAATCCCGCCTGCGCGACCACAAAGAAACTCGTACCGTCCGGGGTTATGTCCCAAGCCGTATTCACGTTCAGGACGGTCGGACTGTTTGACGAAATCGTGCGCTCCTGCAGCGCACCGGTACCCCGCGAGATTCGCAGCGTCATACTTTGATATTCGTTCACGATCATCGTCAGGCTGTCATTCCCGATCGAAGTTGTCGACTGCAGATTCGCTATGATCTCGGGCTGGAGTTCTAACCGCCAGTAGAAGTTGACGTGATCGAAATAGGGGTCGGGCGGCAGAATTGTTTGCGGCAGCGGAGTGCCCGTGTCGATGAACTGGGTGGCCAGAGAGACGTTGATTGCGACGGCGGAGAGCTGGCTCGGATTGTTTCCGCGATACACGTTGCATACAACAGCACTGGCAGGGAAACTGAGACCGTTCAAAACAGTTTCGTTGGTTTGCGAGCTTACTCCCGTCATCGCGCGAATCACAAAGGAAAGACCGCTCTCCTGCGCCAAGCTGTCGAGGCAGCTCACCGCGTAATAAAACGTCTGTCCACCTGGTAAGTGCCCGCCCGAAGCCTCAGGGGTTGCAGCCAAGCTGACCAGAGGAATGTTCGGCGCGGCATGCGACACCGGCTTCGGTGCAATGAACCCGACATTCACCAGAAGGGTCGTTGTTCCATCAAGTGCCTGGCTGGAACTCTCTACCACGTCGAATTGAAGGTTCCCGTTGATATCCAGCGTGGTACCCGAAATCGGCCGTGGCGCCCCAACGCCGAACAGCGGCTGACGGCGTCCGCCCGAGTTACCGGAAGTCTGGCCGTTGCTGTCGTAGTACCAGGCATCATCGTGAGTTTGCGCCGTGATCAGCGCGGTTCGAAAGTTGGCCGACGGCGATAGTTTCACGATTCGGAAAGGCTGGCGGGACAGACCTTCCTTCAGATAGGTGACGGTGATGATGTCGCCTGCCGAAAGTCCTACCGCTTTCACGCTGGTGCGGAATTCAATGAATGAATTCCCTTGGATACTGCGGTCCAGATTGAATTTCAGAATTCGAGCTGCCTGATCGTAGTTCGGCGTGCCGAGCGCGCTAAGCGTAGCCTGGATTTCCTGACTGGTCCGGCTCACATCCCCCGCATCGACAATCGAATAACTGTCCTGCTGATATTCGTTCAGTGCATCCTGAAACTCCACGCTGAATCGATTCGGCGAATCCGCCGCATTACGGGAATACAGTTTGACGCTGGAAGATCCATCGTTCTCTCGCAGGATTCCGGATGCGCTGCTGCTGCCATCGCCGAATTCATAAGCCGGCCAGCCGCCGTTCAACTCACTACCGGCGTTGCTTCCGGGCGCCGCGGCCGGCTGCTGCAATGCGAATGTGTTCTCCATCCGGAGCTGCAGCAAACCACTCGCGCTGTATGCGAAATAGAGACGCGAAGAGTTACGAATTCCGCGGAGCAAGTCCCCTGCGCTCCGGCGGTTCTTCACAACTAAGTTACATTGGAACCGCGAGACGGTGATTGTATTTCCGTGCAGGTCCTGCGTTTGAATTGGCTCCCCGCAATAAGCAGCGGTGGCGGCGAATGTTGACAAATCCAGCTCGGCGATCTGCCACCCGCTTCGCTGCAAAAGATCCAGAATGATCCAAGCTGGATTGTTCGTAAATGATTCGCCGAGCGCGGTTCCATCGGCGGCATAGGTCGGTAGCTTGAGGCCATCGAGTAAAACCTGAACGCGCGGAAGGCCGCGGCCGTCGCTGATCCGGTTAGGCGCCACAACGGATAGATAGGCCATAGTCCCGTAAGGGTCCCCTAACGGAATCGCGGGGCCGTTGCTGAAATCCGGATTGAAACTGCCATTCCGCGTGCCATAACTGATTATGTTGAACCAGCCGGTGCCGGTCATATTCTGGCCGTTCACGCCGATGGGGATCTCGATATCGTTTACCAGAACCTTGTAAACCGACTGTATCGCTCCGATTCCGATCAGAACTTCCATGCGCGTGAGATTGCCGTCGTTCCGCGCAAACACAATGCTGGGCGAGTGCCACGCCGTTCCATAGATCAGTGGGACAAGATCGTTGTATCGCGCCTCATTTTGCGCGACCGGCGACCAATGCAACCCCTTCTCGCCCGCGCTACGCACCAGAATCGTTGACGGCACGAACTCAATACCGCCGAACCGCGCGGTCGGTCTCAGCAGCGAATCTTGCTGAAACATTCCGCGGGCCGTGCAGTCCGTGCGCGTTTTGCTGCATTCGGTGAATGGCGCGCCCGCACTTAGATTTCCTGCTCCGCCCGGAACATCCGGCGAATAGCCGCAACGGTAATAGCGCGAGTACTTCCCATTTGAGAGTCCGGCCGCCGCTTCGGTTCTTTCATTCACCGTGCCGGGGAACTCCCACGGGCACCGTCGCTGAAGTCGCACCTCGGGCAACATCACCCGCTGCATTGAAAGCCGATTGATTGCTCCGAGCCGGAACGTGGACTCAGTAATGAGTTCGGGTGAATTCACCAGCCCCTGGAATAACGTGATCATGTTACTTGCCGGCACACGGCTCCGAAGGCTGTAAAAGAGAAAGCTGACTGTGATCTTCGCTCCTTTGAACCCTGTATTGCGCTCCACTTCGGAAAAGTGCGAGTCGGCATTAGCGAGGTCCAGAGCTAGACGCGGCACCGCGTCGATTCCCTGTTCTGAAGACGCTTGCATATCGAGAAAATTGTGCCGGAGCACGCGGGCCGCATATGCCGAGCCGCCCACCGTGACTCCGTGTGTGCTCCACCTCTCGGTGCTTCCGTCGGCAAGGTGACAGTCGAATAGGAACAAGGGCGCGTCGGCAACTGTCTGCTCTTTGATTGCGTAAATGGTGGGAGTCATCGATTAACCGTTCGCCACAATGGAGAGCGTGCAGGAACTGCGGTTGGGAGCATCTGCCGTTATGGTCAAAGTGTCTCGTTGAAAACGGGCCGCGGTATAAACACCGGATTGCACAAGGGTTTGCATGTACTCGGAGGGCGCATTCTGACCGTCGACCTGCATCCCGAATACATCGATGCTCTCTCCAGCGGGAACAACTATGGCCATCGCCGAAGAGGTCCCGCCGTTGGTCGCGGATCCGGTCAGCCATTTTCGCTGCCATGACGTTCCGGCGGCGAAGGTAGCTGAGCTGACATTTCCTCCAGACGTTCGGGTGAGAGTGACGCTGCCCGCTCGGTCGCTCCGGACGTAGATGCTAAAGCAGCACGTCAGCGTTCCGGGAACAGCGATGGTCTGCGCCAATGTGAGGACACCCGCGCTGGTGTTGGTGAGACGCGTCGCTCGCGTTGTGCCGAGGGGATCCTTGATATTGGCCTGAATGGTCAACAACGAATTTGCCTGCCATACCGATTGGTTGAGCGTCTCGCTCTGTGCAAACAGATTGCCAGCCGGGTCGGGGAACAAAAATGTCTGCAAGCTGCCCTCAGTCGATTCGAAGAACTGGACAAGTGTGGTCTGCTCGGCATCGCTGAGCCCCGCGTACTTTAGATGCCATTCAATGGTCGACTGATTCGGGTCCGACAACACAACCCGGCTTCCATCTGCCGCAGCGTTCGTGATAGTCCGTTTCAAGCGCAATGTTTGAATCGGAAACTGCGCGAGCGCGCCGCTCGATAGTTGCGGGAATACCAACATGATCAGCTCCGGAGTTCCTGGACCGCCAGCGCGGTCTGCGCGCGCAGATCATCGCGCCAGTCTGAGGCGATCGCCCCATCCATACAGCAATTCGGATATACCGTCCCATCCCACGGGTCGGTAAATGCGAAGCTTACGAAGGCTCCCTGCTGCGCCGCAAAGAACGCCTGTATGATACCGATCTCGGTGGGATCCAGCTGGTCGAGCTTGATCTCCCATCTGTGCAGCGGGGACGCAGCCAGCCGGTATCGTTGTTCGCTCGAATCGAGGAACCGCACGGTTTGGTTTGAAAACTGAACGGTTCGGCTGCCGGGATACTGCATCACGGCCCCCGTGCGAAGAGTGGGAAAGGCGGCCATAATTACAGGTCGTTGACTACATCGTTGATTGAGTGCATGTTTAACATGGCTTCCCTAACTGCCTGTGCAATATCGTGGCTGCGATCCATGATCGACTTACTATCTAACGCATTCACATGAATCGTGATCGGCTGATTCGCTGGCTGCGATCCGCTGCGCGCGGTGCCTCCGGTTTCGCTCCCGCTTCCGCCGTTAACGCCAGAAACGGTTCTATCCTCGTTCACCGAGTCGCGAAACTGAACCGGAGGCGGTGCAATGTAGCGCATCAGTGGTTCCGGCTGAGCGGGGCCTCCCCCGAAGAGCTTTGCAATTCCGGATACAAGCGGCAGAAGGCTTAAGGTGTCGCCAAACAGGCTGGACGCCGCACCCCCGATCGCGCTTGTCAAGCCACCCGCGATGTTCGACGGTGACGTCTTTGATGCCGTATTCTGTCCGAGCGCCTGTGTGTTAGAAAGAAGATAATCGGCTTGCAACTGACTTGTTGATGTAAGTCGCTCAATCTGCTTGCTCGCTTGTTGAAGCACCGCCGTAACATCACCCTGACCTCCCTGGACCGCACCCGGGATTGCCGCAAGTAGTCCCGAACCGGTTCCGTCAGCCCGGCCCGTGCCTTCGGTCAGCCGGCTTATCCTCTTATCTGTCATCGGTTCGCTCTCTTTCAAGTTCCCCACTAAGCACCAGGAAAGCTTCAAGCTTCCGCGCTTCCATCGCTTCGTAACTGGCACTGCCGAACTTGCGCCAAATTTGGAATTCTTCGAACCACCCGGTGCTCTCCGGTGTGATCATCGACCTAGGGCATGTATCGACCGCAACGCCGTTCCGCAGCCAAACGGGCCTCGGTTGGGCGCTGCCGGCCTCTGGTATCCACGAGCAACGCCTCTTCATTTCCAGGCCGGCTTTTCGGCACGAGTCGCAGTCCCAGCCGGCTTGCGCGGAACGATAGAAATGGAATGCGACTACTAGTTTTTTCTTTCGTTCTCATCTAGCCCGCACTGCGTTTTGACCGCCTGCAGAGCCTCGTGAAACAACTCTTCGGGGCCGAGCTGAACCAGGCTTTCGGGAGTCGCCTGCGCTCCGTCAATTGTCAACCCTTCCACTTCCCGCAAACCCCATTCAACGTACGTGCGATCGATTTCGGCCGACAGCGCCGCACCTTCCAACTTCTCCAGATCCGTCGCTCCCGCCCTCGCGAAGTCTCGCTTGCCGGCGATCGCCCGGATCTTCCCGAGCAATTCCATTCGCCTTGCGAAGGACATCCGAGCAACTGAGAATGTGACGCCCAAGTGACGCGCCGACGGCACGATTACATAGCTTTCGTAAGTTAGGCTCACCCGAACGCCACCACAATTTCGTCATTTGCCGTACCCTGTGAGCGGGAATTCTTAAACCGCCATTGCAGCCGGCGTTCGGTGTCTTCGAACTCGGGGACTTCTGGGACTACGCTATTCATCGACACGCCAAACAGCTGGCCCGCGGATTGGCCCAGCTGGAATGAGATGGAGATTGGCGATTGCTGCCGCGCTGCTTGATATAGCTCGACCGTCGGATTGTTGTCTTGCTCGTACACATCTAAATCAACCGTTACCGTCCGCCGCCCCGGCGAGATTGCGCGCGACAGCGTAGACCCGAACTCCCGATCTCGTAGATCCAGGTTATTGCTGAGTTGGACAGAGGCATTGGTTATCGTGTAAAAGCGGTTCGCCGTGGTACCCATCCAAGCTTGGCCGAGATTTCCAGGGACAATCGTATAATCGAAATTGCCGCTCGAAGGCTCCGGCGGAAACGTCGTCAACTGTCCTAAACCGGAACTGAAGCTTGTGCTATCAATCAGGTCTTGTGCCACACCGCTAAACTGGAATTCATGAAAGTCGCCGTTAATGTGCAACGACAACTTATCGACTGCCGCTCCTGCCAGAAGCCGGTGAACCGCGGTTACCGGTGACCAATAGTCGAAGATGCTAACACTCGGAAGAACGGTAGCCAGTCCGTAAGTTACGGTAGGCCCAATTACAGCTCCCGCAATTGGCGCCGATGTCAGCGGCGCGTTCAGCAGCACGGTAGAGGCATCGATTACCGCGACCACGAACCGTAGCTCGCCGTTGCATTCTATCGCCTGTTGAACTGTCAATCCGTGCGGCGACGTGAAGCCGATTGCCGTGGAAGTGGAAGTACCTGACGCCGTGCCGCCGCGGAATATCTGTGCCGCTGCGCCCATCGCGGCCTCGAAGAGAGGTCCGTATGCGGGCGCTGCCCCCGCGCCCTGAAGCGCCGTCATGTATGTCTTCACGTCGAATGTTGTTTTTCGGCGCCCACCCGTGGGATTCCCGACGAATGTACGTCCCCCATTCTTATCGCGCCGCTCGCCGAGCTCCAGTTGTTGCTTGGCAGTCATCTTCACCGCGGGAAACCGATTCTGCGCGGTAATCGCGCTCACCTGACCATACGCGGCCTCCCGCTGACAGTACCACCGGTTATCATTCGAAGAAATATAGGATGACATTGTCTGATGTTGCCCCTCTTTACTTACTGACTTCGACGTCGAACCCGATTCGCCCCGCCTGCAGGAAATTGTGGCCGCCATGCCGTACCGGATCAAACACCACCTCGTAGCCGCCCGTGTAAAATAGGCCGTTGCCCCAATCGCCGCGCGCGTTGTCGAGCAGTTGGCAGACGGTTTCCGTGTAGAGTTGCAGGCGATCGCCGATCCCTTCCAGACGGTCCTGAGAAAACCGCACGTCTACGGTCACGTGACCTTTACCTGAAAAGGGCCGGAACTTCTCACGCAGCTGATTACTCAACTTGTCGCAGTAAATCAGAATTGCCGGGTACTTCGCATGCAAGCTTTTCTCGGCCAGGTCCACGGAGGTGTGTTGCGTCGCAATCACCCGAACTTGCGGCGGGGGGGCCATTCCGGTGCTATTTGCCAGCGAGCTGACCCCCACATCGATTCCCGGTGCGGCAGTTAAAATCTCGATTACCTTTCCCGTCAGAGTGTTGCTTATGCTCGTCATCTCAGCCCCTCTGAATGCGTAACGGTAAAAGACGCATCGTGTTGGCCACCTGTCCGGTTCCCGGCTCCGGTCCCGTTATCGCGTTCAAAGCCGTGTACTGCCATGTCTGTCCGGCCGCGATCGGACTGGGGTTCTGCCGGCTGACATGATTCGGATTTGTCCCGACGAAGACGTTCCAGGAATTTGAGTTTAGAGGAATGTTTACTGCACCGATCAGCAGTAAAGTTCCGTCTGGGACAGACACAGCGGTCACGATGGACGGAGTGCCTTCCTCACCTGCCGCATTGACATATGTCACGCAGACGTAAAACGTTCCACCCGGCTGAGACCCCGGCTGAAACGTAAATCCCGGCTGGCTTGCAGGCGGGAGCGGGTCAGTAACTAAGCCCACACCAGTCTCGACGAATTTCTTCTTTGCCCATTTCGCCAGTCCTTGAAACTGGTCTCGCTTCGCCAGATAGCGGTCATTGAGTTGGTTGAAGTAAACGTCGGAATAGAACGTCGTTAGCGATTCATAAACATGCCAGAGCTTCAATGCCGGTGTCACCACCACATGGGCCGTATCCAGGGGAGTTTGCGCATACCACGGCGAATAAATCGTCTGCTGCCCTTGGAAGATCGCCGACAGTTCCGTCTCGATATGATTCTGAGCCACTTCTAGCTTATTCGTCACGTCTATGCCCTCCGTACCTGCGGTCGTGATCAGGCCCGAGTCGTGCAGGGTCAGATCGCTGATCGAGGCCATCGGGCCGTCTGTGAATAACGCCATTCGAAATTCCCCTTTACGACTGCTCTTTCTTGCCCTGCTGCCTGGCTGCGCGCAGCTCGTTTGATGGAATCACCATCACCTGAACTCGATTGGCGGCCGTCAGTTGTTCTGAGATCCTTTGAGCTTCCAGGTTCTCCTGCGCAAACGCCAAGGTTTCGCCACCGGTCGCTAGCCGCGCATAGCCTTCGACGATGGTTCTCGCGGCCACATGCTTCGGAACTTCTGTTCTTACGTCCGCTTTTCCGCCGTCTGCTGTTGCCAGGCTCACAATCACCACGAACCGCTCTGTGATCGCCGCTTCAATTTCACGAATTTTCCGGTAATATGCTCGCAAGTCCACGATGACTCTCCTCTTGCACTTAGGGGCGAGCTATTCACCCGCCCCGCATGTTGCCTAGCTGGTAACTTGAACGCCGAAGCTGTTACGAAGTACGGCGCATCCATACAGAACGTCAACCGTGAACTGCTGCGCGAGCGTATTCGGCTGGTAACTCATGGTCACGCGCATTCCGAAACTGCCGAGTTCGGCATACTCCGCGATTGCGCCCGTTCCCGGCAACGGCTGCGGCAATCTGCGGACAACCATCCCGATGCCATTTCGCGCGAACGCTAAATTGTGCGTCGCAACCGGAGCGCTGCCGGTCTTCGATACGAACTGCGAACGGAACACGAAAAAGTCCTTAATCTTCCCGATTGTTCCGTCGATCAACGTGCGTAACCCGGCCTCGCCCGCCGTCTGGAATTCGCTGAACCGCGGAATCTGCCGGAGTTGCGAATAAGTGTTCGCGTCGACAACCAAAAATTTCGGTTCCGCCGAGGGAATTTTCGCCGTGAACAGCGCGGTCTCGGCTAAGTCGATGATCGACTCGTTGATTACCGTTCCGGCGGTGCCGACAGGCAAATTCGATGTGAATCCCGCATAAAGGTTCAGAAGATCGCTTTCCATTCGTTCGGCGATCGCAACCACAGCGGGCTGCATATACACCTTTAAGAGATCCGGAACCGCCAGCACTTTGGTGATGTCCGGAATCTGAAACGTCGCCTCTGCGTGGGTGTTCAGCACGATCTGCGCATTGCCCAAATTCGGGTTTTGCGTTTGCACCGTTCCGCCTTCCGCGATGTTGTTCGCTACCAGAGTGGGCGGAATCGGCACATTCACTGTGTCACCCGCCTGCGCGAGTGTCGGTTCGTAATCGCGATTCACCAGGTTCCCCATGATCAGGTTTCCCACAAGCGCTGGCAACGCATCAGCGGCCACCAGTTTGACAATCGCGTTCGCTACGTTTGCTGAAGTAATAATCGGCATTTGTCTCCTTCTTCTCTCTCAGTCCCGCAAGAAGTTTTGCCTCTCGCTCGTCCTTAAACACTCCTCAACGTCTGAGAAGCAACTCGTAAAATCTCTAGCCGCACCCGTTCTAGTTCCTCTTTGCTCATGGAGGGGCTAATCTTGTCTAAGTCTACCGGGCCCCCGCCAGACTGCGTCTTCGAAGATGCGGTAAATCCGGATCCCCCGCTGATCCGCGCCGGAAGAAACTCCGGATTATCGTTCACAAAGCCGGTCAGGTATTCCTTGGCGCTGATTTCACCTTGGTCGCCTTTAGCCACCAACCGCCCATCCTCGCCACGATAGATCCCGTCCTGCACCGCTTTGAATGCCAAGTCGACCTTAGCCACTCCCAGATGCTGCAGTTCAGAGCGGATTGAAGAACTCCGCTCCGCTTCCGCCGCAATCAACCGGCTGCGCTTGTTCTCCTCAGCCATCTCGTTCAGTCTCTTTTCGAGCTGCTCTCGTCGGCGGCGCTCTTCCACTAGTTCTGCCTTGTAAGCCGGCTCTTTTCTCGATATGTCCTGGCGCGCGTATTCTTGAATCGCCTCTTTCACCAGTGCCTGAACGTCAACCGTCCCGTCGTTATGCCCCATGCTCTCCTCCCTTGTCACTTACTGGCCGCCTGCCAAGAACGAGGCGTCTATTTCAGAGACAATCTTGTTCTTCACGTCCTGTCGCACGTCGCATAAATACTTCAGCGCGACCCGCTTGTAGATCTGCTGCTTCAACGTCTCCGATACGATTCCTAGATCCAGAAGATTCTTCGCATCAGTCAGTTCCGAGCTGAAATCTCCAATGTCGAATTCGTCCAACCCGGAAACGTCGATCTCAAGGCCATCTTTTCGCGCCCGTTCCACCGCTTCCAGAACCTGACGCATCGATTCCTTAACAGAATCCCCGTAAGAGCGAAGAATCTCCTGAGTAACGTTGAAATCCCTTTGTTTGCTTATGCCGGACTGAAGCGCCCCTGAAGACTGCGATCCCGCTTGGTTCGTCACGTAGCAAACCCGGTAAATTTCATCCTTAAGTCGCACCAGATTTTCAGCGGCGATTTGATGGACGTGCCCTTCCGGCTCAGCCCATCCGAACCGGTCATTGGGCCCCAGTTGAATGAAGTAGGATTCTCCACTAATCTGGTTCCATTCACGATCCGAATAGATCACTGGCATCGCGAACAACCCCATGGTGAGCGCCCATGAGAGGGCATTCGACTTGTTGAAATGCTCTAGTTGCAGCAGGGCAGCCTTGTTCATGACCCACATGCCTTCGCTTACTTTAAGCTCAAAGATCGGTACCCTGTGCTGGTCCGCTAGCCCGTGGCGCCCGCTATCCACTAACTCGAGACCTGTTCCGCCACCGCTTTCGTGCTCGGACTTGCGGTAGATCTCATAATTCTCGCGGTCGTAAAAGACCCATCGGGTCTCCCTCTTCCACGCCCGATCGCTGACGCCAGCCTGCCGTAATCCAGATGTACGGATGACCACCCACTCCAGGATGCCCCGCTCGTCCCGGCTCCAGTTGATAAGCTGTTCGGGCGAATACTCGACCAAATACGCTCGCGATCGACCTTTAGCGTCCTCTTCGGCGCGGCTCGCGGCCGGCTCTGCCATCCGCGGAAACTCAACCGCTATAAACGATTGGCCGAAGATCAACGCATTGGTCAGTTGCCGTCGAAAAAACTCTGCGAGGGTGGTCCCGCGCAAGTCGCAGTCCCGCACGAAAGTCGAGAAGAACATCTTGCCAGCGTCATTGTTTCCGTAGAACTGCAATACGGCCTCGCGTCGCATTAACGTGGCGCAGTACCAGTCGATGATCGACCCGATATAGTTCTCGTAGAACACATGGCTGAGCCGTTCGTAATAGACGTCCGAAGGCTCCTTGCTTCTTCGCGCCAGGTATTCGGTCGCATAACGTCGCAGTTCTTCGCCCCCTGTGTACAGGTGTCTGTACTTGCGCCATGCCGCCTGATTGCCAAGATACTCGGGATGTTCTTGCTCGATATGATCCATAACTCGCTTATGTACTTGTTAAAGTAATCTTATAGGTTGTCGCCCTATCTTCGGCACTGGCCTGTACTCCTGCCAGACTAAATACCCCAGCGCATCCGATAGATGAGTTCGCTTTCGGTCCCGATCCTTATCAACTTCCATGCTGTCTTGCTTGTATGACACCTGCTCAAAGTCTTTAATCAACTCCGCGCAGCTTGGGTCAACTAACAAGTCTGATTCACCTGCATGGTTCATCAGCTTGGCGTTCATTACGTTCACCCGGTCTCGAATCGGCGGGTTTGCCTTGCCCGTATCAAACCGGACGCGCCCCGGATAACTTGCCCTCAGGTAGTCTCGGACCATCTCGTAGTCGGAACTTCCGGACGTCTTCATGCTGTGGCCTGAGGCGTCGCCATATACCACAAGTTCGCATCTGTGCGCCCCAAACCGTCTTACAAACTCACCGCATGCCTGCTCAGTGGTTGCTCTTCGGATCACGATCTCGCCCAGTACCCTAATCAAGGCGCCTTGCGTCTGCACCACCACCGAACTCATCGGATCTACGTTAAAATCGAGGGCCCAACGGATCGGCAGATTTGGTTCCACCCGCAGGTCGGCAACATGTAACTGGCGATCGAAGGAGCGATACACTAGCCCTCCGCTCATATTCAGGTACGAGCCCAATACTTCCTGCTGAAAGAAACTTTCGTCGTAACTATACCGCAATCGCTCATAAAAATCGGGCACCTGATCCAACAAGTGCCGGTTTTCAAAGGCCTTCGCGATAATCATGTCGTAGCCTTCCGCTCGCTCAGAGAGGAACTTCCGGTACACCCAGTCGTACCCCTTTGGCGTCCACACGCCAAACCCGCATAGGCGTGTCGCCTTCGGATCGCGAAGCCGCCCTTCCAGCCGTAACCAGGCCTCTTCGTGCGAATACGTTAGCTCATCCAAGCCGAACCAGGCTAAGTTGGTACCGCGCAGCCGCTCGAACTCGTCCACTGGACGGAACAGGATTCTCGACCCTGTGTCCGTCATGGTCAGAATGTTCTCTGACTTATTGATCGTGAACGGTATTTGGTTCGCGTGAAGAGCCTCGAACAGCGACGTCTGGGTCGCATCCCGCAACATCGGATAAGTCGGTGCTCCCAGTAGCCCCAGTCGTCCAGGATTCAAGTAAGTGAGCCGGATCGCTTCCTGGCAAAGAGCTTGGCTCTTGCCCGAACCGATCGGCCCTGAGAATCCCTTGAATCTGGCTTTGCTTTGGTGAAACAATCGCTGCGATGGCAGCGCCTTGTATAAAATTACACGCCTGCGGGTTCGAGCTCGATCGTCTCCACCCATTCAACTGTCACCTGATCGAAGTCAGCCGGGGTCAAATCACCGGAAAGTTGGATCAATCTTACGAAGTCAGCCACGCTTGGTTTAATCCCTCCGACTAATATCTCTGCGTACACCTGTTCAAGCACACGCTGTACTTGGTCGGTTCGCGGCGTTGAACTGCGCAAATACTCCATCGCTGCTCCACATTGAGAAGGTCACCCCGTCCAAGTGCCCTGCTCCCGTCGGATGCCGTCCAGATCAGCCCTTCTCGACAACAAGTTACCATCGCGCGGCCGCGGCGAAATTCATAATGAAAATGTAAGTAACTCAGAACAAAAGGGAAATAGTAACAAAGGATTCTGTGACCGCAAACCCGATATCGCGCGGGCGTTATCTGGTGGGCCTGCCCGCGCTCTCCATCACGCTCTTCGCTTCGGCGTTGACGACCTTGGCTTCGTTTCGCGCAATTTCGTAGTAAGCGGACCGCAGTAACTGGTCTTTCCGATTCAGCAAGGTTTCCCGAATGCTCTGCTGCATGCGAGGGTCTGTCAACTCACGCTGTCCCGCCGGTTCTTTCGAGATCATCCGCAGGATTCGATAGCCATCGGGCGTCGCCAGAATCTGTGAAATTTCGCCCGGCTGCATCGAGAAGACTATCTTGCGAAGTTCTGGGTTCATCTTCTGGAAGGCCGATTCCGGAAGGAATCCCAGGTCGCCTCCGTTAGACGAGCTTGCCTGGTCCTCCGAATAGTTCTGGGCTAGCATCGCAAAATCTTCGCCCTGCTTCAGACGCTCACCTAGCGTTTGAATCTTGCGCTTCGCCTGCTCATCGTTCTGCGCTTTGTCATTTTTCAAGTTCCGCACTGCAGCGTCGGGTGCCGGCGTCACCACAATCTGCGCCAGATGCACGCGCGCTTCGGAAAGATTGAAGGTGTTTCGGTTGGCCGCATAAAACTGTGAGACATCGGCATCGGTAATATTGATTCGTGACGTGATCTCTTTGTTGATCAGCTTCTGTATGCTCAGATCGCGCCGCAACTGAAATTTCAGATCCTCGGACGTCAGGTTCCGATTCTTGACCTGCTTCTCGAATTCCTCTTTCGTGTAAGGTGATTTCAATTCGGTGAATTTCGCATCCACCTCGGAGTCGGTGGCCATCAACCCCGCCTTTTCCGCGCGCTGCAACATGATCTCGTTATCGATTAGCGTTCGCAGCACTTCCATCTTTTGAATCATCGTCTGGTCCGCGCTCGCCCCCTCGCTGTTGCCCAGATTCTGAGACTTGTACACCTTCTCCACCTCGGCGTATGTGATGACGCGGTCGTTCACCTTCGCCGCCACATCAGGGGAAAGAGAACTCCGGCAACCGGCGAGCGCGATCGCCAAAAGCGGCAGGTAACGAATTTGCATGGAAACACCTATTATAATTAACGGATGCGAGTTGGCATCATCGGCACCGGAGCGATTTCGAATAAGCACGCCGAGGCCTATCGGAACATCGGCTACCGTGTCTCTGTCTGCACCGACATCAACGCTGACGCCGGCCGCCGCTTCGCGGAGCGTAACAATTCCATATTTGTCTCGACTTATCAGGAGGTCTGCCGCCATCCTGATGTCGATTTTGTCGACCTATGCACCTTTCCCGACTTCCGCCTTCAGGCCGTCGAAGTGTGCGCCGCTGCCAGTAAACACATCCAGGTGCAGAAGCCGATTGCCACCGACCTTCCCACTGCGCGCCGCATGATCGAAGTCGCGCGCTCTGCCGGCATCAAGCTCGGCGTCGTCAGCCAGCATCGCTTTGACGACTCAAGTCAATTCCTGAAAAAAGCGGTTGCCGGTGGGCGCCTGGGCAAAGTCCTCCAATGCGATTGTTATGTGAAGTGGTATCGCACCGCCGAATATTACTCGCGTCCCATCAAAGGAAGTTGGGCCACTGAGGGAGGCGGTGCGCTGATCAACCAGGCCATCCATCAGCTTGATATTCTGCGCTGGATTGCCGGTCCGGTACAACAGGTGTTTGGCTTTTGGCAGCTCGGCGCACTTCACAAAATCGAGTCTGAGGATGTCGTCAATGCCGTGGTTCGGTATACGGACGGGGCGACCGGTGTTATTCAGGCGTCCACCGCTTTCTGGCCGGGTTACACGGAACGCGTTGAGCTCCACGGCACCAAAGGAACGGCCATCATCTCCGGCGACCGGCTCACCTCCTGGGATGTCGAAAATGATGCTGGCGATCCCGCTCCGATTGCGCGCGACGTGGCCTCTGGCGCGTCGGACCCCATGGCCATTTCGCTCGAGCCATTCGAGCGCCAGTTCCTCGATTTCGGCGGCGCAATTCAAGAGAACCGCACGCCTCTCGTATCCGGCGAAGACGGTTACGCCGCCCTTGCCATCGTCGACGCTGTCTATAGATCCTGCCGCACCGGCCTGCCCGTCAGTCTGTAGCTTAGAAGTGCATTCCGCCGCTGCACATCAGCACTTCGCCCGTCACAAAATCGCTTAACCCGGAACAGAAGAATAGCACCGCGCCCGCAGCTTCCTCCGGTGTTCCGGCGCGCCCGAACGGACTCAATGACTTCACCAGCTCCAAAGTTTTCGGCTGCACTCCCACGGCAATCTCACGGCCGCCGACTGCGATCTTTGCGCCTTCCTGTGTGAGCGGCTGAATCAAGCGCGTCTCGATCAATCCGAATCCGACGCAATTCACGTTGACGTTGTATCTGCCCCATTCCTTCGCCATCGTTCGAGTCAGGCCGATAACGCCAGCCTTCCCCGACGCGTAGCCCGCTTGGCCCGCGCTTCCGTCGGTGCCGGAAATGGAGGTAATGTTCACGACCTTGCGCATCACGCGGCTCCCCGCGGCACTCTCCTTCTTCGCCGTGTCGCGAATAAATCCCGACGCCGCCCGCAGCACCCGAAAAGGCGCTATCAGATGGATCGCCAGCATTGCTTCGAACTGCTCGTTCGAAGTCTTCTGAATGACGTTGTCCCATGTGTATCCGGCGTTGTTTACGATAATGTCGAGCCCGCCGAACTGCTGAACTGTCGCATCTACAAGCTGCTGCGGAAAATCCGTAGCCGTCACATCCCCATGAAACTGGCTCGCCCGTCCACCAGCAGTCACAATCGCGGCGTGCGTTTCCGAGCAAGGCTCCCCATCAAGGTCATTCACCATCACTGCTGCACCGGCCAACGCCAACTTCTGAGCGATCGCCCGGCCGATTCCCCGCCCCGAACCCGTCACCAGCGCCGCTTTCCCTCGCAAATCGATCATCGCAGCAGATCCTCGAGTTGAATTTTCGTGTCCGTTTTCTGGTCGCGATATTTCACAATGACAGGCGTGTACAGAGAGATGCCCCACTCTTTTCCAACACCGTTGGCCACCGCGCGCGATCCCGCCACCACGACGGCCTCTTCCGGAATGATCAGCGGCAAGTCATCGGTCGCACGATAAACTTGTCCGCGAACTAAGTCGAAGACCGGCATCGACCGATTCAGAATCGTCCCCGAACCCAGCACCACGCGCCTCTTCACCACAGAGCCTTCATAGACGCCGCAGTTGCCCCCTACCAGCACTTCGTCTTCGATGATCACCGGAAGCGCGCCCACCGGCTCCAGCACGCCTCCGATCTGCGATGCCGCCGAGATATGGCAGTTCTTGCCTACTTGCGCGCAACTCCCGACCAGCGCGTGCGAATCCACCATCGTTCCTTCGTCCACCCACGCGCCCACATTGATATACATCGGCGGCATACAAGTGACGCCCTTCGCAATGTAACATCCGTCTCGAATACTCGACCCGCCCGGCACGATTCGCACGCCATCCGATGCAGTCATGGCCCGCACCGGATAAGTAGACTTATCGAAGTACGGCTGCTTGACCGTGTCAATCGACATATCGACGATGCCGCCAATCCGAAAGCCGAGTAAGATGCCCTTCTTCACCCAGCCGTTAACCCGCCAGCCGCTCGCACTTTCCGAGCTGGGTTCCGCCGCCCGGATCTTGCCGGAATTGAGCGCCGCTTTAAATTCGTTGAATAAGTCGAAGTGCGCCTGTGTATAGGTCGCCGGCTTGTCGTCAAACAGTTTCTCGATTTCAGTTTGCAAGCGTCGCGCTCCTCATTCCGAGCGCCATCAGCACCTTATCGATTTTCGCCAGACTCTCCGATTTTGGGGGAACCATCGGCAAACGGTATACCGGTTCAAGCAGTCCCATCAGCGCCATCGCCGCTTTCACCGGAATCGGATTCGATTCGATAAAATTCATTTCCATCAAAGGCAGATACTTCCTCTGCAACGCTCTCGCGCCCTCGAAATCGCCTTGTAGGCATCGCCCCGCCAGTTCCGTCATTTCGCCTGGAATTTCATTCGAAACCACGGAGATGATTCCCCGCCCCCCCAGCGCGATCAGCGGAATCGTCACCGCATCGTCTCCCGACAACACCAGAAACTCTTCGGGCACTTGATGCACAACGGCAGCCATCTGCCCGATGTTCCCCGAAGCTTCTTTTACGCCCATAATATTCTCGATCTCGGCAAGCCTCGCGAGAGTCGCCGGTTCCACATTCACGCCGGTGCGGCTTTGCACGCTGTAGATCACGATCGGCAGCGAAATCGCTTCAGCGATCATTTGATAATGCTGGAAAAGGCCTTCCTGAGTTGGTCGGTTGTAGTAAGGCGTCACCGAAAGAATACCCTGCGCGCCAATTTGCTCTACTTCGCGCGCAAGCGAAATCACCTCGCGCGTATTGTAGCCGCCGGCCCCGGCAAGCACCGGCGTCTTGCCGCGAGCTTCCTCGACGGTAATTTCCACCACGCGCAGGTGCTCTTCATGCGTCAACGTCGGACTTTCGCCGGTTGTGCCGCACGGCACGAGAAAATCGATCCCAGCGTCTATCTGCCTTCGTACCAGCCGCCGCAGCGTCTCTTCATCCAGTGACAGATCGTTCCGAAATGGCGTCACTAACGCCGTTCCGCACCCCGTAAACATAGGCAGCCTCATGCATGAAACAGTATCTCGCCAAACTCGTGGAAACCTTTCTTCCCGACGAGCCATTCGGCGGCTTTCAACGCCCCGTGCGCAAATCCCTCGCGATTGCGCGCCGCGTGCCGCAACGTAATTGTATCCGCCCGCGAATCGAAACCAATCTCGTGCGTTCCTGGTATCGCGCCGGCCCGGTTCGAGGACACATCCACCGCCTTTTTCCACCCCGCCGCGTTCATCTCGTTCACCAGTTTCAGCAGCGTCCCCGAGGGCGCGTCCTTCTTGGCTGAATGATGAATCTCGTAAGCCCAAGCCTCATATTCCGGCTCGCTCGCTAACAGCCGCGCCGCTTCCGCTACCAACCGGAAGAATGCGTTCACGCCCACTGAATAGTTCGGGCTCCACACTAGCCCGATGCCACTCTTTTCAACCACTTCACGAACATGCGGCAACTGGTCGAGCCACCCGGTCGTCCCCACCACAACATTTACGCCCAATGCCGCAATGCGCTCCACGTTCCCGCCCACTGCGGCCGGCACTGAAAAATCGATCGCTACGTCCACTCCCTCGAACGCCTCCTTGGTGATCCCTTCGAAGTTGGAATTATTCAGCTCGTCCAACTTCGTCGCGACCGTAAACCCGTGCTCCGGCGCGAATCGTTCGATCATGCGGCCCATTTTGCCGTAACCCACAATCGCCACCTTCAATCGAACACCTCGGGATCGAGTTCGCTGAAGAACTCATTGTGCAAGGCCGCCACCGCTTTCTTCAGGTCGGCATCCGCCACTACGAAACTTAAATTCAGCAGCGATGCGCCCTGCGAAATCATCCGGACATTCACTGCTTCCACGGCGCGAAACACCCGAATCGCCACGCCTGGCGTATAACGGATGTTGTCCCCGACCAGACACACGATAGCCTGCTCTGGCTCGATGCTCACATCTGAGAATGCCTCAAGCTCCGCAACGACCGCGGCCAGATTCTCCGTTGTATCGACGGTCAGCGAGACGCTCACTTCCGATGTCGCGACCATATCGACCGGCGTCTGCAAGCGATCGAACACTTCGAAGATGCGGTGCAGAAACCCGTGGACCATGAGCATCCGGGTCGAGTGAATATTCACCAGCGTGATGTGCCGTTTGCAGGCGATCGACTTGACCACGTTCTTGCAAGGCACGGCCTCGGCAACGATGCGCGTTCCCGTGCTCTGTGGCCTTCGCGAGTTTAGAATCAGCACGGGAATATTCTTCTCAACCGCGGGAACCACTGTTGCCGGATGCAACACCTTCGCGCCAAAATACGCCAATTCGGCGGCTTCGGCAAACGAAATCGTCTTAACGCGGTGGCCACCGGGAAGCAGCGTCGGATCGGCCGTGAGCATTCCGTCCACGTCCGTCCAGATCTGAATTTCCTCCGCGTCGATACCGGCTCCAACAATCGACGCTGTGAAGTCCGAACCGCCGCGCCCGAGCGTGCTCGTGACGCCATCTTCCGTCGATGCGATGAACCCGCCCATCACCACCACACCCTCGGCCGCAAGCGGGGGAATCGATTTTTTCAACCTTCGGTAAGTCTCATCGTAGATCGGAGCGGCTTGCGTGTGCCGCCGGTCGGTCACGATAACGCGCCGGGAATCCACGTGCGTCGCCGGGAGCCCGAAGTGTTCGAAGGCCATCGCCACGATCAAGCTCGAAAGCCGTTCGCCGTAACTCGAAATCGCATCGATCGAGCGCGGAGTCAGCTCCCCCAACACTGCCAGCCCTTTCACTAATTCGGTTAGTTCTTGAAAATGCTCGTCCAGAGTTCGGTCCAACTCCGCGCGGTTGCCCAGCGGCACCACCTGCCTCGCCTCGCGCGAATGGAAGTCGCGCAGCTCATGAATCTGGGCTAGATAATCTTCGCGCTTTCCCGTAATCGCCGTCTGCGCAATCGACAGCAGACGATTGGTGGTCTTTCCCATTGCGGACACAACCACTACGGGCCTGCGCTCCACCCGCGCTTTCACAATTCCCGCGACCCGCTCGATGGCCGCGGCCGATTCGACCGACGAGCCGCCGAATTTCATCACGATCATGCGCTAGTCCAGGAGCCCCTCGGAATGCATCAACTCCGCATTCAGAACCGCCGCACCCGCGGCGCCGCGCACAGTGTTGTGCCCAAGCGCGATGAATTTCCAATCGAGCACCGGGCAAGCGCGCAGCCTGCCCAGAAACACCGCCATGCCGCGGTCGCGCTCCACGTCCTTCCGCGGCTGCGGGCGATCCACCTGCTCCATATACTGCACCGGCCGCACCGGCGCGCTCGGCAGCTTACGCTCCTGCGGCAATCCGGAAAAATCCGCAAACGCCGCTAGAAGTTCCGCGCCCGATGGCTTCGTCGCCAGTTCCACCGAAATCGTTACCGTGTGCCCATCGAGCACCGGCACGCGATTGCAATGCGCGCTCACCTTCGCATCGAGCGGCGTAATCACATCGCGCGCATAGCTGCCCAGGATTTTCTGCGTCTCCTCCTGCATCTTCTCTTCTTCGTTGCCGATGTAGGGCACCACGTTGGCGTTAATGTCGATGGACGATACTCCCGGATATCCCGCGCCCGAAATGGCCTGCATCGTTGTCGCAATCACGCGTTTGATCCCAAACGCCTTTAACGGCGCGAGGCCCATCGTCAACACCACGGTCGAACAGTTCGGATTGGTCACGATCTGCCCCTTCCAACCGCGCATCTTCTGCTGCGCCGGGATAATTCGCAGGTGCTCCGCATTGATCTCCGGCACCAGCAGCGGCACGTCCTTTTCCATGCGATGATTGCGCGAATTCGAAACTACCACGTGCCCCGCTTGCGCGAATGCCCGCTCGATTTCGGTGGCTACCGATGAATCCATCGCTGAGAACAAAAGCTTCGGTGCGCTGCCCGGCCTGGCTTCTTCCACACTCTTGGCGGAAATGCGTTCCGGCGCAACTCCGTTCAAATGCCACGTCGCCGCGTCACGATACTTTTTCCCTGCCGATCGCTCGCTTGCGCCCAGCCACGTCAGCTCGAACCACGGATGCCCGTCTAGAAACTTGATGAAGTGCTGGCCCACCATCCCGGTGGCGCCGAGCACGCCCACTTCAACTCTTTGCATATCTATTCAATTATTCACTTTTTGGAGCTGCAGAACCATCTCCTGGTACAAATCGACCGCGCGCAACAACTGTTTTTTCGGGACGCGTTCTTCGGAAGTGTGCGCAACGTGGATCGTGCCCGGCCCCAAAAGATAGGGCTGTCCCCACGAGCCATGAAACGCCGGGATATCGGTGGTGTAGGCGACCACCGTGGTATCGAAGCCTGGCAAACTACCCAATCGAACAGCGGGGATTTCCAGCACCCAGTGCGCTTCGGCGAGTCCTGCCACGGCGGATTCAATAGCCCGCCGTGTCGCCGAGGAATCGCCCACGAGCCGGACGAAAATCTCCGCCTTCGCTTCATCCGGTATCACGTTCGGCGCGCGCCCGCCTGCGATCGTCCCGATGTTTAGCGTGCTCTTCCCGAGCACTTCATCGACGGGAAGCTCGATTTTACGAATCTCCGCCAACGCATCTAGTAGCTTGTCGATTGCCGATTCGCCCAGCTCCGGATAAGCCGAGTGCGCCATCGTGCCGCTAGCTCGAATCTCATATCGCAGGCCGCCCTTCGACCCCAGCGCAAGCCGGTTCTCCGTCGGCTCGCCATTGATCAGAAACCGGGATCCGCGCGGCGCCTTCGCCGCATGATATGCACCCGCGCTGTTGCGCTCCTCGCCGACAACAAACAATAATCCGAAATTTCGGCGGCTTGCGGAGAGCAGCCCCCGCGCCGCGTGAATCATGCAAGAGATAATGCCTTTCGTATCGCAAGCCCCGCGACCCCAAATGAACTCGTCGTCTTCCCGCGATCCGAAAAACGGAGGCACCGTGTCCATGTGCGTTGACAACGTCACCACCGGCGATCCAAACTGCGCGAAAACGTTCGAGCGCCCGGGTTCAACTTCGATCAGTTCGGCGCGCCCGCCGTGCTCGCACGCCAACCGCGAAAGAAGTTCGTAAAGAAAGATGCCGACCCGTTCCTCATTCGGCGTCACCGATTCGATATCGATCAGGGCGCGCGTCAGTTCGAAGACATCCATCAACTTGGCCAAACAGCTATTATGCCGTGGCCCGCGCTGCCCCAAAAACATGCCTCGTTTTCGGCTCTTGCAGGAATACGATGACGCGCGTTGTGCCGCTTTTCAATCCGGCCCGCAGATCCTTTTGGAAGCCTAAGTCCCGGCTTGTCATTCCGATCTTCTTAATGGAATACGCGACCGACACATGCCCTAAATGGCGCCCCGCGTTTTCGCCGCGCGAAACCGAGGATTCCGCCCGCTCCAGGGCGAGAACCAGATACACTGCCGCTGATTCCGCGCCTCCGGCTTCCACGTGCACCTCGACATCGCTGCCCTTTCTCACTGCCCGCAGGGTGACGGCGATCTTGGGCGTATGCGCCGCTTCTTGGATCGCATTCAGCGCCGCCGCTCTGTTGCTGCCGACGAATTGCTTGCGGCCGTCCACCACCAGCTGCGGCGTGTAAACCTCGTCAGCGCCAAGCCTGCCGGCGTAGTCACGCTGACGCTCGCTGTAAGCGGCGGAAGAATACGGGTCAGACCACCCGAGATGGTTCCAATAGTCCACGTGCTCGCTCAGCACAACCAATTCAGCGCCCGCAACTGGTTGTTCCCGATCTAAATTCTCCAGCAGTCTGTCAGCCGCGGGACAACTCGAACAGCCTTCGGATGTGAACAGTTCGAGCAGCACCGGAACCCGCCCGCTCGGCCTTTGATTCGGAAGTTCCGTTGCGGCCGAGCCGAACCAGCTCGCCAGCACTATGACAGCCATCTTCGCGAAATTCATCACAATCCTCTCTCTAAGACAAAGAGAGCCCGGCGAATGGCAGAACGCTTGCAACCCGCACAGGCCCATTTGCAGTCTTATTGCTTCGAATCCATTTTGTCGCCGGCCATTTTGTCGCCCGACATTTTATGGCTCGACTTCTTGGTCTTGTGCTTCTTTGTCTTCTTACCCATTTTGTCGGACGACATTTTGTCCCCCGCCATCTTGTCGTCCATCTTGTCCTGGGCGAACCCGGCCGTCGCAAAGCTAAGCCCGAGCGCCATCGTCAGTGCCGTAATCGTTCGTTTCATTCGTTTTCTCCCTGTAAACTCAAAGTCCTGCGTAATAGTCGTACCCGCGTTCCGCCCAGTAATCCGGCGGTCGTGAATCCGAGTAAGTAATGAATCCAACCCGCTTCACATTCTTGATTCCATACTTCACCGGGACTACTAGGCGCAGTGGTGCGCCATGCTCAGTGCTTAACGGCTGGCCGTTCATTTCATAAGCCAGCAGCGTCTGCGGATGCAACGCGCTGGCGGTGTCGATTCCCGCGTAATACTCGCGATTGGGCGTCTGCAGCCCGACGTACCGCGCTCGCTCCGATCCGCCTGCAAACGCAGCAGTGAAATCTGAGAGCCGTGCGCCTCCCCAGTGAACGACTGTGCTCCAACCTTCGATGCACTTGAATTCAGTGACATGCTCCGCTTTCGGCAGCTTGCGAATGTCGGACATCTCGAGTTTGCTGGTCGCTTGTTGATCTCCGTAACGAGTCAGTTCAAGCCACCAGTCTGTGTCCTCAACGTCGTCGTCTAAGCCCTCGTTCCCGTTGGCCCTCGGCTCTTCCACCCTTGAGACCGGAAATTGGGGCGCGAGATGATTCGGACCAAAGAGGGCCTTGCTCGTCACCCGCTCGTTGAAAGCTTGAACACGCCGGAATCCTGCTGGCAGTCCACTTTGATCGGGCCCGTTGCGTAGCCACTCCCATCCCGCGATTCCCGCCACCGCGCCCGCGGCTAGCCCGATAAATCCGCGCCTCGTGCGGGTCTTCAACTCCTGTTCGGGTGTCCGATTAAGCATCGGCGACCTTCTCTTTTGCGTTTGTAATCTCAACGCCGCTTACCATCGAGCGAAAGTCGTTGTAGCCCGCGCGAACCACCTGCGCGAGGTGAATTACGAAGAACGCGAGAAACCCCATAGTCAGCGAAAAGTGTTCCAGCCTCGCCGCCGGATACCCTCCGAGCGCGCCAGTCAACCAGGCAAGCTGAACCGGACGATAGATTGCCAAACCGGTCACCGCGCTGCCCGCGCCCATGATCGTTATAGCCGTATACGCAATTCTCTGCGCGCCGTTGTATTTACCCTGAGGTGGAAGCTCTTTACGCAGTCCCAAGTCGTGGAGCGTCACCTTCATTGCATGTCTTAGCGATTTCCGGTCCGGAACTAGTTGCCGCCACTGTCCCGAAAACATCGTGAACGCGGCATAGAGTATGCCGTTGACGACAAAAATCCACGCGATAAAAAAGTGGATTGCCATGCCTTCCGCCAAGCGGTGATCCAGATGAAATAATTTGTAAACCCACTGCGGGAAAAAGTGGAACGCGCCCACCTCGTAAACGTCATTGGCCCAATAAATCAGCAGCCCGCTCCAAATCATCAGAAACAACACTGGAAAATTCACCCAGTGCGTCCACCTCGTCGCTAGCAGATGTTTTTTTTCGATGCGCTCCATGGCTTCCCTACGCGGATGGATTCGCGCGCTTCTCAGCGAAAGTTACGCTCGCCGTCCGTTTGCGATAATCGAAATCGCATTCCCGCATGACCGTAACTTTTGTTGCTCAGCCCCCGAAACCTCTGTATAGGCTCGTTCTGTGACGGGCGCCGGGGAACTTGAGACTCTCATGCAGCGTTACCAGCAAGCCGACACAACCGCCGCCGCGACGCTGGTGAATGAGCTGAGTCCGCAAATGTTTCACTTCTTCCTTGGGCAGGTTCGCGACCGCTCGCGCGCCGAAGATCTGCTGCAGGATTTCTGGCTCCGAATCCACAACGCCCGCCATACCTACCGCCCGCCTGAACCCGTGCTCCCGTGGCTTTACGCGATCGCGCGGCGCGTGCGCATCGATCAGTACCGCCGCTCGCGTGCGATCGCCGAGCACGAGATGCAAACCGAAGTTCTTCCGGAACGCCCTGAATCCGCACCGTCGTCCCGCTCGACACTCGATATGCGGGAACTCCTGAAAACGCTGCCGCCCGCCCAGCGCGAGGTCATCCTGATGTTGAAAGTGTCGGGCCTAACGTTGGAAGAGGTCGCCCTTGCTACCGGGTCCAGCGTCGGTTCAGTCAAACAGAAAGCGCACCGCGCATACGAAAAATTGCGGAAGCTCTTTGGTGCATCTCGATGACCTGCGACAAATTCTGTGAGCTGATCTCCGAAGGCCAGCCCTCAAATCCGAACGCGCAGCAACACTTGCAAACCTGTGACGGATGCCGCGCAATGATTGCGTCCCTCACGCCATCGGATGCAGCGGCCCCAAATGTTGATCGCATTCAAGCTGCGATCGCCAAAAACATGAGGCCCGTCCGGCCATTGCCGTCCAACCTGACCTTGATGCTCCTGTTCAGCGCGGTCTTCTTTGCCTTCGCCCTTACGGCCGCGATGCCGGTCGGCTATTTTGGATTCCGTGCGCTAAGCAGTTTCCAAAAGATGGCCGTATATTCGGGAATCGCGGGCTGCGCTCTGTCTTCCTCAGCCTTGCTAGTTTCGCAGATGATTCCCGGCTCGAAACGCGTCTTGAATCCCGCCCTCGTTCTTCCCAGCGAGATTATGTCTCTGATTGTGATAACGCTCGGGATGTTCCACTCGTACACCACTGAGCGTTTCGTTCTGCGCGGTATTGGCTGCCTGCGGCTCGGCACGATCTGCGCGTTCGGTTGCGGCGCGCTTGCGTGGCTGCTTCTCCGAAAGGGCTTTTTCACGTCCCCGCCTGTCGCCGGCCTCATTGCGGGATCCTTCGCCGGGTTCGCAGGCTTCGCCGTGCTGGCGCTGCACTGTCCCATCTTAAATGTCCCCCATATCCTCGTCTGGCACCTTGGCGTTCTCGCCATAGCGGTGCCGGTAGCACTCATCATTGCTTTGGTCGGCAAGCGCTACCATCGCGTGCACGGTTAGAGTAGTTCTGAATGCCCCAACGCGCGGAACAATTGCGGCGCCTGCGCTCCACCGACCACGATGTGCTGATCTTAGGCGGTGGTATTAATGGCGCCGGAGTCGCCCGCGACCTTGCCTTGCGCGCGCACACCACCGGAACGCCCCTCCGCGTCGCGCTCATCGAGAAAAATCAGTTCGCGTCCGGTACCAGCGGAAAGAATTCGCAGTTGATCCACGGCGGTCTACGCTATCTGAAGTACTTCGAATTTCACCTCGTCCGTGAGGCTCTCCGGGAACGCGCTACTCTTCTGCGCATCGCCCCACACCTTGTAAAATCGCAGCCATTCCTCATCCCGCTTTACGAGCCATTCGCCAAGACCTTTTACGGCACCGGACTCACGCTCTATGACGCTCTAGCCGGCAGCCACAACGTGGCTCGACATCGCGCGGTCTCCGCCCATGAACTGCGCACGCTTGAACCCTCCATGGACCCGCGCCATTCCCGCGGCGCTCAGCTTTTCTTCGATTGCCAGGTGAATTCCGCCCGCCTCGTCCTGGATAACATCTTCGACGCCGCCCGCCTAGGCGCGGCAGTCGCCAACTACGTCGAAGCCGTCGAGGTCTCCCCTACCCTCGTGCAAGCGCGCGATACCCTCACCGGCGAACACTTCGACATCCGTGCACGCCAGGTGGTCGACTCGACCGGTGCTTGGGCTAGCGGCCAGGATCTGCGTCTGGTGCGCGGCTCGCATCTCGTTCTTCCGCGAATCAATCGTAGCGATAACGCGATCGCCCATTTCGATCCGCAAGGCCGCATTGTCTTCCTGATCCCGTGGGGCAGTCAGCAGCAGCTCACGCTCGTAGGCACCACCGACGTGGATCACACCGGGTCGCCCGATGATGTCCGAATCAGTACGGAAGAGACGGCCTATCTAACCGGTGTCGTCCGGCGGCTCTATCCTGACGCCGACACTTCACCCATTTCGACTTACAGTTCCTTGCGCCCCTTGGTTAAGGGCCAAAAGTCCGGCGCGTCGTCGGCCACCTCGACTAGTCGCGAACACCGCATCTGGCGTGCCCAAAACGGCATCGTCCATATCGCCGGCGGGAAATACACGACCTATCGTTCCATGAGTGAAGAAGCAGTCGATCTTGTATGTCGCGATCTCTTCCCCGCACTCACCGAATGCTGCACTACCGCGACGACAGTGATTCCTGGACGCGCCGATCTTCCGGCGCCGGCCGAAGCCGCCGAGTATGAAATGGCGCAAACCGCGGCCGACTACCTCTATGTCAGCACTTACTTAGGCTATGAATCGAGGACCGTACCCGAAGAACTCGCGAAGCAGCTCGATCGCGTTTTTGGCGCGGCCCGGTCAACGCGGCGTTGAAGCTCGCAAGCTGCCGGAAACCTCGCTCGCCTTCGTAAACTCCTCTTGCGCCGCCCGCGTCCGCAGATTCTCGCGCAGGTATTCGAGCTTGCCGATGTAGGCGCCCAGTGCTTCCTCGATCGCACCCGTATTGGTCGCCAGAATGTCGCGCCACAGTTCATAGGAACTCAGAGCTAAGCGCGTCGCATCCATCAGCCCCGGGCCTCCGACATTCACGGCCTCCGGCGCGTCCTCGCCGATTACAGACGCCAGCGCCGTCGATGCCAGCTGCGGCAAGTGCGAACTGTAGGCCACCAGCCGGTCGTGCTGCTCCGCGCCCAGCGTCACCAGCCTCGCCCCGGCACTCTCGATCCATCCTAGAAACTCCTGCGCCTTCTCTGTTTCCATCTCGGTCGGATCGCCTGGCGTTACTACATATGGCCGGTCGCGAAACAAGTTCCCGTCCGCCGCCCCAACCCCGCGTGTCTCTTTCCCCGCCATCGGATGCCCACCCAGAAACTGCGCGCGCTTCAAATGTTCTTGGGCGGCCGACACAATCGCATGCTTGGTGCTCCCCGCATCCGTCACCAGCGCACCCGGTTTCACCACCGCATCCAAGTGCCGCAGCGTATCGACGATACGCCCGATCGGCTGAGCCAGATAAATCAGATCCGCCGTTCCAGCCGCCTCCTTCAGATCCAACCCGGCATCAATGACGCCCAGCTCAAGCGCCTCTTTCAACGTCGCCGGTGAGCTGACTCCCACTACTCGTCCCCGAAAACCGGCCGCCCTCAGTGCCAGAGCGAAGGATCCCCCGATCAGCCCAACCCCGACGACGGCGACAGTCTCGATCACAGCGTCCTTCCCACGGCCTTTGCGATCAGCCGCAGTTGCCCCATCAGCTCCGCATATTGCGCGGGATCGAGCGATTGCGCCCCGTCGCTCAGCGCCCGATCGGGATCCGGATGCACCTCCATCAAGAGGCCGTCCGCGCCCGCCGCGACCGCTGCCCGCGCCAGCGCCGGCACCATATCCCGCCTCCCCGTCCCGTGCGAAGGGTCGCCTACCATCGGCAAGTGCGACAGCTTCTTCACCACCGGAATCGCCGAAATATCCATGGTGTTGCGCGTATACGTTTCAAACGTCCGAATTCCGCGCTCGCACAAGATCACGTCGTAATTTCCGCCGGAAAGAATATACTCGGCCGAAAGCAGCAGCTCTTCGATGGTCGCCGCAATGCCGCGCTTCAACAGCACCGGCGTTCGCTGCTTTCCCAACTCGCGCAGCAGATTGTAATTCTGCATATTGCGCGCGCCTACCTGCAGAATGTCCGAATAGGCCGTCAACAAAGGAATCTGCGTCTGATCCATCACCTCGCTGACTACCAGCAGTCCATTCCGGTCCGCCGCCGCGCGCAGCAACTGCAGCCCCTCTTCGCCCATCCCCTGGAAACTGTAAGGCGAGCTCCTCGGCTTGAATGCGCCGCCCCGAATCACCCGCGCCCCGCCGCGCGCTACCGCTTCCGCCGAGCGTTCGATCTGCTCCCGGCTCTCCACGCTGCACGGGCCCGCCATCACCACCACCGCGCCGCGCCCAATCTCCACGCCCTTGATCTTCACCACGGTTCCGCCCGGGCGGAAACTCCGGCTGGCCAGCTTATAGGGCGATACGATGCGATGCGCTTCCTTCACTCCCTCCATCACCTCAAACAGTTCCGGCTCGAAGTCCTTACCCCCGACCCCGCCGAGGAGCGTGTGCACCACCCCGGTCGAGCGGTGCACATCGAACCCGAGGCCCACCAGCCGGTCGATCGCCTTTTGGATCTGCGCCTCGCTGGCGCCTTCGTTCATTACCACTAACATTCGGTCTCCATCCTGACTCGCTGCACCTTCCGCATCTCATCAATGATTCGTTCGAAGATCCGGCGCACCGCCTCTTCGGTCAACGGCCCCCCGTTGGTCCCGATAACATTGCGGTACACCTGGTCCTCCCGCTTCGGTTCATAGATCGGCATCGCCACCGCCTTCTTAATGCGCCCAATCTCTTCCACGATCCCCGTTCTCTCGTTCAGCAGGTTCAATATTCGGCGGTCTACATCGTCGATCCGCGTCCGGCATTCTTCCAACGCCTGCACTGCCATTTCCCGTGTCATCGCCTATCCACTGTAAAACAGTCGCCTCCATTAAACTTAAGGTCATGTCCTACTTTGATTCCATCGTGATCGGGGCCGGTCAGTCGGGTCCTTCAATGGCGGCAAAACTCGCCGCGGCCGGGCGCCCAACCGCTATTATCGAACGCAAGCTTTTCGGTGGCACGTGCGTCAACACGGGCTGCGTCCCGACCAAAGCGCTTATCGCCAGCGCGCGCGTCGCTCACTTCGCCCGCCGCGCTGCCGAGTACGGCGTCAAGCTCCCCGGTCTGGTTCAAGTGGACATGAGAGCCGTCAAAGCCCGCAAGGATGCGATTGTCGCCTTATCGCGCGACGGCGTCGAGAAACAGATGAAAACGACTCCGAACCTCACCGCCATCGAAGGCCACGCTCGCTTCGTTGACGCTCACAGTATCTCTGTCAACGATGTTACCCACTCGGCCGATAACTTCTTCCTGAACGTGGGCGCGCGTGCGCAGATTCCCAAAATTCCCGGCCTGGACCACGTTCCGTTCCTCACGAACTCGTCCATGATGGCCGTCGATTTCCTCCCTGACCACCTCCTCATCATCGGCGGCAGTTACGTCGCGCTTGAGTTCGGCCAGATGTACCGCCGTTTCGGCAGCCAAGTGACCATCGTGAATCGCGGCGATCGCCTCGTCGCGCGCGAAGATCCCGACATCTCGGCGGCCATACAGGCGATTCTTGAAGCCGAAACGATCCTTATCAACAACGGTGCAAACGGCATTCGCGCCGCATCGCGCAACGGCCGTGTCGAACTAACTTGGGACTCCGGCTCCGTCGAAGGCAGCCATCTCCTCCTTGCCACGGGCCGCATGCCCAATACCGGCGACCTCGGCCTCGATCTCGCCGGAGTCAATACCAACGCTGACGGATACGTCGAAGTCGACGACTTGCTTCGCACCAGCGTGCCGCACATCTGGGCCATGGGTGATTGCAATGGCCGCGGCGCTTTTACTCATACGTCCTACAACGATTTCGAAATCGTCGCGGCCAATCTCTTCGATCGCGACCAACGCCGCGTCAGCGACCGCATACCTTGCTACAACCTCTACACCGATCCTCCACTCGGCCGTTGCGGTCTAACCGAAACTCAGGTCCGTTCGAGCGGCCGCCCCGCGCTGATGGGCACCCGCCCCATGACCCGCGTCGGCCGCGCCGTCGAGAAAGGCGAAACGCAAGGATTCTTGAAAGTATTGGTCGACGCCGAATCGAAGCTCATCCTTGGTGCCAGCCTGCTGGGCGTGGAATGCGACGAAGTCATCCACAGCCTGCTCGACATCATGTACGCCAAAGTACCCTACACCGTGGTTCAGCGCGCCATGCACATCCACCCGACGGTCTCCGAGCTCATCCCCACCCTCCTCGGTGATTTGAAACCCCTATAATGATCGAAGGAGTTACCGGAAGTTCCGCTGAAATGCTCGACATCAAGAAAAAGCTGCAGGAAGAACTCGCCGCGCTGGAGTACGAACTGCACAACGAACTTCCCAAGGAAATACGCACCGCTCGCGCGCATGGCGACCTCAGCGAAAATGCGGAATACCACGCTGCCAAGGAGCGTCAGGGTCACGTCAATGCGCGCCTGAATCAGGTAAAGCAGCGTCTGGCCGAAATCTCGATGATTGACTTCACCAAGATCCCGAAAGACAGAGTGGGCCTGGGTTCGCGCGTGGTTGTCCTCGACACCAAGAAAGACGAGGAGATCACCTATCACCTGGTCATGACGGAAGAAACTGATGCCGCCAAAGGCATGATCTCGACCAGTTCTCCCATCGGTCGCAGCCTGCTGGGCAAAGATGTTGGCGATACGGTCAAAGTCACACTCCCGGGCGGCACCAAAGAGCTCGAAATCATCAAGGTCGAGACCGTACACGATCTCGGGGGATAGTCATGACGTTCACGCGCGCCATTGGCGAAGTTTTCGGAGCCGTGATCCACAAAATCGTCGGCGCGCTGGCTTTATCGCGAATTCACCCCAATGTCCTGACCTTCATCGGCTTGGTCATCAACATTTGGGCCGCGTTCATGTTTGCAGCCGGTCGGTTCCGCTTCGCCGCTGCAGTCGTCCTGGGCGCTGGATTGTTCGACATGGTGGATGGCCGTGTCGCCCGTGAGACCAACCGAGTCACCCGCTTCGGCGGATTCTTCGATTCGGTGCTCGACCGTTATTCCGACCTCGCCCTCTTCATGGGTCTGCTGGTCTACTATGCCTCGATCAACCGCTTCTTCTATATCGTTCTGACCGCGATCGTGATGACGGGCTCGGTGATGGTCAGCTACACGCGGGCACGCGCCGAAAACACGATTCCCAAGTGCAAAGTCGGTTTTCTAGAGCGCCCGGAGCGCATCGTCCTGATCATCATCGGCGCGCTGTTCGACCGCATGGCTCCCGCCCTCTGGGTGCTCGCCATCCTGTCGAATCTGACCGTCATTCACCGGATGATCTACACCTGGCAGGAAACCCGGCAGCTCGAAGACGCCCAACTGCGAGCCGCGCCCGACCGCTCCGCCGCGTCGGCCCCGGCCCCCCGATAGCTGAGGTACACGCTAGTTGGGTCACCAAGCCGCGCCCAGAAATTGTTCGACAGTTGTTAGCCGGACTCGTTCGGATTGAGCGGCTCTGGCGCGACCCACATCAACAGGGTCGATCAGGAACGTCTTCGTGCTTACACTCGTCAGCATTTTTGGGATGTCGGGTGAACGGAGGGCACCGAAAGCGAAATAGTGTGTTGGGATCGCGACCGGAGAACCAAAGAATTGGTGGACGCTGGTGTAGCTATCGCGAAGAACCGCCCAGACTAGATCCTGCGAATTAGTAAGCCAGATGGCATACGATGCTGCCAGTGATGCGTTCGGTCCGCGAGCGTAGAGGGCGCGCCTGCCAGATGGTCTGGTGAAAGGAAAGCTATTCAGGCGGATCTGGAGATCCCACGCTTGGCGCCAAACAAAATTCTCACCCAGCAAGAGACTCGTCGCGAAGATCCAGTTAGGATGAGAGACCGCCAGTTCGCCGAATCCGCGCGGATCCATTTCGATGACAAGGTAATCGCGTCGCAAAGCCTCCTGGACAATTGGATCGGAAGCAAGCGATTCCTTGTCTCTGTCGTCGATGGCAAGTAGAGTGCCGGCAAGACCTGGCCCGTAGTCTGGGCCTGGGCGCAGAATTGTTACGGGAACTTCTATTCCTTCCTCGGTAGCAAGGTTCCTGCGGTGAACTGGAAATCGATTAATTCCAAGCGTCGCTTGACCCAGTGCCGGGGCGTCTCCGGCCAGTACGCTAGACGATAACTCCTTCTCCCCGTTTATGCTTCGATCCGCAAGCTGTCCGACCGCATCCGCAAGTGCGCTAACTGTGTCTGCCCGTTGCCCTCGGGGCAGGCAAGCTAATTCCGAAGAGCCCGTGGGCTCGACTTGAGTTTGTGCCTCCTGAACTGGAGAACCATCCCCGCGATTTGCTAGAGCCCAGAGAAAGAATCCGTAAGCAGCTTGGCGGCGCGCCCGGTCGTAAGCCGTGCCTTCGCTAGCGAACATTCGTATCTGGCGTACTTCGTCGAACGAAGCATAGAGACGCTGTCCGTAGTCGTAGAGAGGACGAGCATCCGCGTCGGCAATGATCATCAGCCGCCGGGGAGCGGTTAGGGCAATCAGTTCCTGGATATTCGCATACTGCAAGATTCCTGGAACCAGAAGACGCTTGTCCTCGCCGCCATTCCAATCGTTCGGGCGCGCGCGGTGGATCAGATCGGCGAAATCAAAAGTATCGTCGACCGGAACGGCCGCGTTGATACGATCGTCAAGGGCGGCTGTAAGCCACGTGTCAAAGCCGCCGCCATCGACGCCAGTGAGGCCGATCTTGCCAGGGTCGACGTCTTTTCGTGAGAGCAGGTATTCGAGCGCGCATTGCGTCTCGTATTCGCTAATTCCGGGCTGGGAAAGCCCGACGAGCAGCGCCTCACGGCTATAGCCATCGGCTGGCCCACGCTCGCCTGCGCCAGGTGGGTCGGGAACCATGACGATGAAGCCAAGCCGCGCCATATTAATTGCGAAAGTCTGCGCTTCAGGATGCATCTTACCCTGCTCCCATGTGTGGGCGCCGACGACCAAAAGAATAGCGGGAGCTGCTGATCGAAGGCCGTCCGGCACATAGATGTGAGCAGGCACGAAAGCATTTCGTAAGGTCTGGTATCCGAGCTTTTCGATGTGATATCCCGCGCGAGATACAGTCCCGAGTACCGTAGGGCGCAGATCGGGTGGCCATGGTAGCCGCCGGTAGCCAAGGGATTCCGTAAATCGCCTACGAAGTGATGATCTGGCGCGTTCAATATCCCGCCGTCCGGCAGGATGCTGGACTTGGCCCGCAGTCTTCAGGGCTCTTTTTTCCAGTGTATCTTCTACCGCGTTCTTGGTAACAGGGGGCCTCTGTGGAGCGAGAAGCTCAAGTTCTCTCAACGTTTCCTGTGCTTGCAGCGCGACCGCAACGGTGCGTGTCAACGTGTTTGAGACACCTCGAAGCATAATTTACTGAAGTTTATTCTCTGGCGTTAGTTGTGGTTTGTTGATCCAGACCTCCGTGGGTACGGGAAGGGGTTGGGGCGGTTTACGGACGAAGCGTTCA
>JBBROU010000034.1:0-41071 GCA_038229055.1 Bryobacterales bacterium
CTCTGCTTGTTCGCATTCTGAAAACATCGAGGCCCGTTCCGGTCCGCCGCAAGCGCAAGTCGTCGCCGTCGCCAAGGCTGAGCCCGAATCTCTCGCTCGCCAAACCGTGCTTTCGGCCGAGTTCCGCCCCTATCAGGAGATCGAGGTCCACGCCAAAGTAGCGGGTTACGTGAAACGCATCTACGTCGATGTCGGCGATCGCGTGAAGCAGGGGCAAGTGCTCGCCACGCTCGAGATTCCCGAGATGACGAACGACCTCACGCGCGCCGCCGCTACCCGCGAACACAGCAGTTCCGAAGTGCAGCGTGCCCGCGATGGCGTTTTGCGCGCGGAGTCCGCCCACGAAGCCGCTCACCTCTCTTATCAGCGGCTCTCCGCGGTGAGCAAACAACGTCCCAATCTGGTCGCGCAGCAGGAACTCGACGATGCCGAAGCGCGCGACCGCGTCTCGGAAGCTTCGGTCGCCGAGGCCAAGTCGGCGCTGGCCTCCGCGCAGCGGCAAGTGCAGGTCTCCACGGCCGACGAGGATAAAACGAAGACGCTTTTCGACTATGCCCGCATCACGGCGCCCTTCGCGGGCGTGATCAGCAAGCGCTTTGCGGACACCGGCGCCATGATCCAGGCCGGCACCGCTTCCCAAAGCCAAGCCATGCCGGTCGTCCGCCTCTCCCAAATCGACCGCTTGCGCCTTGTGCTCCAAGTTCCCGAGTCCGTCGTCCCAAGCATTCGCATCGGTGAGCCGGTCGAGGTTCGCGTTCCCACTGTCAACCGCAGCTTCACCGGAACTGTCAGCCGTTTCTCCGACCGCGTTGCCGCTTCCACCCGCACGATGGAAACCGAAGTCGACGTCTACAATCCCGGCACGATTCTGGTTCCCGGCATGTACGCCGAAGCGGCCCTGACGTTGGAGAAGCGTGACAACACCCTAGCGATACCGGTTCAAGCCATCGTTACGAATCAAGGCCGCGCGACGGTTCTGCTGGTCTTGCCCAATCGCCGCCTTGAAGAGCGCACCATCAAGACCGGTATAGAAACGGCCGATAGAGTTGAGGTGCTCTCCGGATTGCACGCGGGCGACGAAGTCGTCATCGGTAATCGCAGCCAATTGCGGGCCGGCGAAGAAATTCAGCCCAAGCTGGTCAGCACCCGCGCGCACGGAGGCGACCAGTAATGTCGCGCTTTGCCATCCGCAATCCTTACCTCATCGTAGTGATCTGCCTCATCATCGCTGTCGTCGGCACCTCCAGCCTGGTCCGTATGCCGGTCGATATGTTTCCGGCGATGAACATTCCGGTCGTCGTCGTTGCCACTTTTTATTCCGGCATGCCGCCCGAGCAGATTGAAACCGTCATCACCAGCCGCTTCGAACGATTCTTCACTTTGGGCAGCGGCATCGAGCACATCGAATCGCGCTCACTGCCCGGTGTAAGTGTCATCAAAGTCTACTTCCAGCCCGGCACCAATCCCGATTCCGCGGTCACCACCATCTCCAACCTGGCCATGGCCCAACTCCGCCGTCTTCCTCCCGGCACACTGCCGCCGGTGGTGTTGAAGTTCGACGCTTCCAGTTTGCCCGTCTGTCTGGTCACGTTCAAAGGCGAAGGCCTCAACGAGACGCAACTTCGCGATCTCGCCCAGTTCAACGTCCGCAACCAGATCGCCAGTGTCCCCGGCGCTTCCGTTCCGCAGCCCTTCGGTGGACGCTACCGCCAGATCATGGTCTACGTCGATCCCTACAAGCTGCAGGCGCACCAACTCAGCCTGATGGACATCGTCCGCTCTGTGAACGATTCCAACCTCATCCTGCCCGCCGGCGACGTCCGCCTGGGCGCCTACGACTACAACATCTACACCAACAGCCAGTTGAAAGATGTCGCCGACATCAACAGCTTGCCGATCAAAACCGTCGGCGAAGCTCCCGTCACCGTCGCGGATATTGGCGTCGCCAAAGACGCGCAACAGATTCAGACCAACATCGTTCGCGTCGATGGCCAGCCTTCCGTTTATCTTCCGGTCTTGAAGCAGGGCGGCGACACCAACACCATCGCCATTGTGGACGGTATCAAGGACGCCGTGGCTCACCTTCTTGACGTTCCTTCGCAACTGAAGACGAAGGTAGTTTTCGATCAATCCGCCTTTGTCAAAACCGCCATCGAAACGCTTCTTCACGAAGGCGCCATAGGCCTCTTTCTCACCTCGCTGATGATTCTGATTTTCCTCGGCAGCATGCGTGCCACCGTCGCTGTCTTCTTTTCCATTCCGCTTTCCGCGCTCGCTACTTTCATCGCGCTCTCCATTGGGGGCAACTCGATTAACAGTATGGTGCTCGGCGGCCTCGCTCTCGCGTTTTCTCGCCTGATCGACAACTCCGTCGTCGTGCTTGAGAATATCTACCGTCACCTCGAGTTGGGCGAGCCGCCCGTCGAAGCCGCGGAGAAAGGCGGCCGTGAAGTTGCGCTCCCCGTTCTCGCCGCCACCCTTACCACCGTTGTGGTGTTCTTCCCCGTCACGTTCCTCTACGGCGTTAGCAAGTTTCTGTTTACCGCGCTCGCGCTGGCTGTCGTGCTCTCGCTTTTCGCTTCGTATGCCGTCGCGATGACGGTGGTCCCGCTCTTCTGTGCCCGCTTCATTAAGGCGCCTCATCACGATTCCGGCACCGCTAAACAAGGTTGGGGCGCTCGCTTCAACGCCAGTTTCAACCGCGGCTTCGATCGCATGCTTCGCAGTTATGACAAGCTTCTCAATCGTTCGCTCCAGCGGCCTGCCATGGTCGTCGGCGCTCTGCTGGCGGTGTTCGTCGTCAGCCTGGGTATCTATCCTTTCCTCGGTCTCTCCTTCTTCCCGCGCACGGACGCCGGCCAGTTCGTCGTCAACCTGAAGGCGCCTTCCGGTACCCGCCTCGAACTTACCGAAGACGATGTGCGCCAGGTCGAAGACCTCATTCGCAAAACCGTCTCGCCGGAAGATCTCGGCATGATCGTCTCCAACATCGGCAGCACTCCGGGCTTCTCAGCCATCTACACCCCCAACTCCGCTCAGCACACCGCGTTCGTGCAGGTGAGCCTCAAAGACGATCACAAAATCGGCAGCTACGAATACATGGCGCGCGTGCATCGCCGCCTGGAACGCGAACTCCCGCAGATGAGCTACTTCTTTCAATCCGGCGGACTCGTCGACGCCGTGCTGAACATGGGCCTCCCTGCCCCCATCGACGTGCAAGTCTCCGGTTCCAATCTCGATGCCAGCTACAAAACCGCCGTTCAGCTCGCCCGCGAGATTCGAAATGTCCCAGGTATCAGCGATGTCTTTATTCCGCAGGACCTCGACAACCCGGCTCTTCAACTCGATATCAATCGACTGCGGGCCGGCGAGATGGGCCTCAATCAACGCGAGGTGGTCGACAACGTCATCACCGCGCTCACCTCGAATCAAATGATCGCGCCCAGCTTTTGGATGGATCCCAAATCCGGGAACGACTACATGCTGACCGTCCAGTATTCCGAGCAGCAGGTTAAGAACATATCTGACCTGAAGGGGATTCCGCTGCGCGCCCCAGGCCAGCCGAATCCAACGCGCCTCGAAGAGGTCAGCCACATCTCGCGTATCCAGGCACCCACGGAGGTAGATCATTACCAGCTTCGCCGGATCATCGACATCTACGTGAGTCCAACATCGGAAGATCTCGGGAAAGCCGCCAACGCGATCGATCGCCTGATCAACCGGCTGAATAAGCCCGCCGGAGTGCGCGTCGCCCTGCGCGGCATGGTGCAAGGAATGCGCGCATCCTTCACGAGCTTCGGCCTCGGCCTCTGTTTTGCCGTGGTGCTGCTGTACCTGATTCTGGTGGCTCAGTTCAAGTCGTTCATCGATCCGTTTCTGATCCTGCTCGCCGTCCCCACCGGGCTCACAGGCGTTCTGCTCACCCTCTATCTTTCCGGAACTACCCTCAACGTCATGTCGCTCATGGGCATCGTGATGCTCGTCGGCATCGTGGTCTCGAACAGTATCTTGATCGTGGAGTTCACCCACCGCCTCCGCGAAGAAGGCCTCAGTGTCCGGGACGCCGTTGCGACCGCTTGCCGCGTTCGTCTTCGCCCGGTGTTGATGACTTCTCTCGCGACCATTATCGGACTGCTTCCCATGGCGCTCAAACTCGGCGCCGGCAGTGAGTCCTATGCGCCGCTGGCGCGCGCAATCGTCGGCGGTCTTACAGTGTCCGTAATCCTCACCGTGTTCATCGTGCCAGCCGCCTATCTACTGGTCTATCGCAACCGCGCGGTGGAGGCACAATGAGAATCCTCTGCGCGCTTCTGCTGGCTTGTATCCCCCTCTTCGCGCAACAGACGCTCACGTTGGCGGATGCCGAAACCACGGCCGTTAAAAACCATCCACAGGTGAGCGCCGCGCTGCTCACCGCCGCCGCCGCCAACCAGGTCACTCTGGAAACTCACGCCGCCGCGCTTCCCACGCTGAACGGAAGCATCACCGGAGCGGGCGCGCTTTCGGGCTCGCGCGTTGCCGCGGGCAGTCTCAACAATCCCGTAATCTATGACCGGCTCGCCAGCGGCCTCACCTTCAGCCAGATCGTCACCGACTTCGGCCGCACTCGCAATCTCACCGCCAGCGCCCGCCTGCGCGCGGAAGCCGAAGCGAACAACGCACAAGCGACCCGCGAGGATGTCCTACTCCAAGTGGAGCGGGCGTACTTCACCGCGTTGCGCGCGCAAGCCATCCTGACCGTTGCGAGCCAGACGGTCGACGCCCGCAAGCTCGTAGCCGACCAAGTCTCGGCCCTCGCGTCCAGCAAACTTAAATCCGGTCTCGATCTCAGTTTCGCGAACGTCAATCTCTCTGAAGCCCGGCTGCTCTTGGTCGATGCGCAGAATCAGCTCCGCGCCACCTTTGCCGACCTCGCTCTGGCCATGGGGATGCCCGCCCAGCAGACCTTCACGCTAGTCGACCCGGCAACTCCCGCCGCTCTTCCACCCGACTCCGCGCCTCTGATCCAGCAGGCCCTCAACTCCCGGCCGGAGTTGAAGAGCCTTCGGGCTGAGCACGAAGCGGCTCTCCACTTCGCCCAAGCCGAACATGCGTTGAAGTATCCCACCATCAGCGCTCTCGCAACAGCCGGAGTCGTTCCGTTCTACCAGCAGCCGTTACACGGCCATTACGCCGCTGCGGGAGTGAACGTCAACATTCCGGTGTTCAACGGACACCTATTCTCCGCCCGCGCAACCGAAGCCGAATTGCGCGCCCAGGCCGCCGAACAGAATCTTCGCGCCGAGGCGAATCGCATTACGCGAGATGTCCAAGTGGGGTGTCTCAACGCCAGCAACGCCTACCAGCGTCTCGCCCTCACTGCAGAACTGCTTAATCAGGCTACGCTGGCGCTCGATCTGGCCCGCACGCGTTACGAACTGGGCCTAAGCTCAATCGTCGAACTCAGCCAAGCCCAGCTCAACCAGACCAGCGCCCAGATCACCGATGCCAGCGCGCGTTACGACTACGAACTCCAGCGCAGCGTCCTCGACTATCAAGCCGGAGCGCATCGCTAACGGATCGCCGTCAGAAACGGGCTTTCACTTCCAGGATCTGGTTCCGTGTGCCGCGCGCTGTGGCTGGCCGCGGCAACGTCCATTGGTAACCGTCCCACGGACTGAAAAATTGGATGAGCCAGAACACGCCCGCGGAGGTTGGGCGCGTTCCTAAGCAAATGAATAGTGTGTGCGCGACTCTCAATGAACCGGTCCACAGACTCGGCCGGGCTCCATCGATTCGACGGTTCCACTTGGGGAGGCGCCTTCACCTTCGTCTTTCGATTCGGCACTTGCGCAAAGATAAATTAATCCAGGCCGGCACTGTCGTGATCCGGTTCGGCCGCCGGCGCTTCGCCCATCATCATAAACACCCCAAGCAAAAAAAAAGCCGGCCAGTGCAATCGCACCAGCCGGCCTTTGCCACAACAACAGGTTTGTCTAACAGCTACTCCGCCAGCGATCCCTCGCCGGAATCTTCCGTCAACCCGCCCGCATACGTGATGCGGGCTTCGTCGTCGTAGCCCGGAATTGAATCGAGCGATGGCTCCACCACCGGCTCTTCCACCACGTCCTCGCCCGCGATCTTGACCTGGCGATAGTACTCCATGCCAGTGCCAGCCGGAACCAAGCGCCCCATGATGACGTTCTCCTTCAAGCCGCGCAGGTAATCCACCTTGCCGTTAATGGCGGCTTCGGTGAGCACTCGCGTCGTCTCCTGGAAGCTCGCCGCCGAGATGAACGAATCGGTCGAAAGCGAAGCCTTCGTGATTCCGAGCAGGATCGCCTTGCCCTCAGCGGGCTGCAGACCCTGATCGATCACCTTCTGGTTCTCCGAACGGAACTTAAACTTGTCGACTACTTCTTCCGGCAAGAATTCCGTGTCGCCGATGTCCTCCACCTTCACCCACCGCATCATCTGCCGCGAGATCACTTCGAGGTGCTTGTCGTTGATATTCACGCCCTGCAACCGGTAGACTTCCTGAATCTCGTTGACCAGGTACTTCTGCAGTTCCTTTTCACCGAGCACATCCAGAATGTCGTGCGGATTGCGCGGTCCGTCCATCAAAGGCTCGCCGGCTTTCAACCGCTCGCCTTCCTGAACGCTGATGTGAACACCGCGCGGCAGCGAATATTCGCGCTCTTCGCCGTCGTCGCCGATGACGTAGATCTTGCGCTGCCCCTTCGATACTTCGCCGAACTTCACAATGCCGTCGATCTCCGCGATAATCGCGGTTTCCCGAGGCTTGCGCGCTTCGAACAGTTCGACCACTCGCGGCAGACCGCCCGTGATGTCCTTGGTCTTAGTAGTTTCGCGCGGGATCTTCGCCAGAACGTCGGCGGCGTGCACCACATCGCCGTCATGCACCATCAAGTGGGCATGCGTCGGCATAAGGTACTTCTTGGTCTCGCCCTTTCCGCCGGTTGCCGGATCGGGTTTCACCTGAATCATCGGCTGCCGCTTCTCGTCGGGTGAATCGGTCACCACGAGCTGCGACATACCGGTGACTTCATCGACCTGCTCGGCCATGGTGAGGCCTTCCTGCAGATCCTTGAAGTGAATCACACCCGAAACTTCAGTCAGGATCGAGAACGTGTACGGGTCCCATTCGAGCAGGATCTGGTTGGTCTTCACCGGATCGCCGTCGTTGACCTTGATCTGGGCTCCGTAGACCACTTGGTACCGCTCTTTTTCGCGGCCCTTGTCGTCCAGAATCGCCACATAGCCGTTCCGGTTCATCGCCACCAGTTCGCCCTTTTCGTTGCGAACCGATTGCACGCCCAAGAACTTCACAAAGCCGTCGGACTTCGCATCCTGCCTCGACTGCTCCGAAATCCGCGAAGCCGTTCCGCCAATGTGGAACGTGCGCATCGTAAGCTGCGTTCCGGGTTCGCCGATCGATTGCGCCGCGATCACGCCTACCGCTTCGCCGCGCTCCACCAGCCGTCCCGTAGCCAGATTACGTCCGTAACAAGCGACGCAAACACCACGCTTCGATTCGCACGTCAGCACCGAGCGGATCTTGACGCGCTCAATACCCGACGCCTGAATCGCCGCCGCCAGTTCTTCGGTGATCTCTTCGTTCACGCGGACAATGATTTTTCCCTCGTAATCGAGTTGATCTTCAAGAGCCACGCGACCCACAATGCGGTCGCGCAACGGCTCGATCACTTCGCCCGACTCGATGATCGGTTCGACCGAGATTCCCTCGACGGTTCCGCAATCGTTCTCGGCAATAATCACATCCTGCGAGACGTCGACCAGACGCCGCGTCAGGTAGCCCGAATCGGCCGTCTTCAACGCCGTATCCGCCAAGCCCTTGCGCGCGCCATGCGTCGAGATGAAGTACTGCAGCACGTTCAAGCCTTCGCGGAAGTTCGCCGTAATCGGGGTTTCGATGATCTCGCCCGACGGCTTGGCCATCAGTCCGCGCATACCGGAAAGCTGGCGGATCTGCTGCTTGGAACCGCGCGCTCCCGAATCGGCCATGATGTAAATCGGATTGAGGTAACGGCCCGTGCGGTCGTCCTCTTCCATTGCCGTGAACATCTCGTCCGAGACACGCTCGGTTACCTTGGACCAGATTTCAATGATCTTGTTATACCGCTCGCCATGGGTGATCGCGCCATCCTGATATTGCGCTTCGACGGCAACCACTTCTTTCTCGGCATTCGCCACCAGGCCGGCCTTCTCGGAAGGCACAACCATGTCGTCGATCCCGATCGAGATACCCGCGCGCGTGGCATAGAGGAAACCGAGATTCTTGACTTCATCCAGCATCGCGACCGTGATTTGCAAGCCGAATTTCAGATAGCAGTACTGCACCATCTGCGCCAGACCCTTCTTCTTCAGCAGCCCGTTGATGAACGGCATATCCTGCGGCAGATGATCGTTCAGGATCACGCGGCCGACGGTTGTGTCCATATACTGCTTCACGAACTCAATCGGCTCGGTGTGCAGGATATTTTGATTGTCGAAAGCCTTGTTGAGATCGATCACCTTGCCGGTGTAGCGCAGTTTGATCGGTGTCAGCGTCGCAACTTCGCCCATTTCGAGCGCGATCAGCACATCGTCGGTCGAGGCAAATGTGCGGCCCTCGCCCTTGCTGCCCGGCCGCACTTTCGTGAGGTAGTAACAACCCAGCACCATGTCCTGCGTCGGAATCGTGATCGGCGCGCCATGCGCGGGAGACAGAATGTTGTTCGAAGCCAGCATCAGCGTGGAGGCTTCAATCTGCGCTTCCGGCGATAGCGGAATGTGAACCGCCATCTGGTCGCCGTCGAAATCGGCATTGAACGCGGTGCAAACCAGCGGGTGAATCTTGATGGCCTTGCCTTCCACCAGCACAGGCTCAAAAGCCTGAATGCCCAAACGGTGAAGTGTTGGCGCGCGGTTCAAGAGAATCGGATGATCCTTAATCACCTCTTCGAGAATGTCCCAAACCACCGGATCCTGCTGCTCCACCAGTTCCTTGGCCTGCTTGATCGTGGTGCAATGGCCGCGTTGCTCCAGGCGATGATAGATAAACGGCTTGAAGAGCTCGAGCGCCATCTTCTTGGGAAGACCGCACTGATGCAGCTTCAGCTCGGGACCTACGACGATCACCGAACGCCCTGAATAATCCACGCGCTTGCCAAGCAGATTCTGGCGGAAACGCCCTTGCTTGCCCTTGAGCGTATCGGACAGCGACTTCAGCGGGCGGTTGTTGGCGCCGCGCAGTACGCGGCCGCGCCGTCCGTTGTCGAACAGTGCGTCTACCGCTTCCTGTAGCATGCGCTTTTCGTTGCGCACGATCACGTCGGGAGCATGCAGCTCCATCAGTTTCTTCAGCCGGTTGTTGCGATTGATGACGCGGCGGTACAGATCGTTCAGATCCGACGTGGCGAACCGGCCCCCATCGAGCGGCACCAGGGGACGCAGCTCCGGTGGAATTACCGGAATTACATCGAGAATCATCCACTCCGGCTTGTTACCCGACTTGCGGAACGATTCCACCACGCGCAGGCGCTTGGCAAACTTCAGCTTTTTCTGCTGCGAGGTCTCAACCTTCATGCGCTCGCGGATGTCTTCGCTTAACGCTTCGACGTCGATCTTCTTCAGAAGTTCCTTGATGCCTTCGGCGCCCATCATGGCGACGAACTTACCCGGATTTTCGGTGTCGAGCTGACGCTTGCGCTCGTCGGAAATCACTTCGCCGCGGCTGAGGTCCGGAACCTCGCCCGGATCGACGACCACGAAAGCTTCGAAATAAAGGACGCGCTCGAGCTCGCGTAGCGTGATGTCGAGCAGATGCCCGATACGCGACGGCAGCCCCTTGAAAAACCAGACGTGCGAGCACGGGCTCGCCAGCTCCACGTGGCCCAGCCGCTCGCGCCGCACCCGCGCCAGCGTCACTTCCACGCCGCACTTATCGCAGATGACTCCGCGATGCTTCATGCGCTTGTATTTACCGCAGAGACACTCCCAGTCAGTCACCGGGCCGAAAATGCGCGCGCAGAACAACCCATCGCGCTCCGGCTTGAACGTGCGGTAGTTGATGGTTTCCGGCTTGGTAACTTCGCCATGGGACCAGCTCCGGATTTTCTCGGGCGACGCCAGCGAAATGCGGATTGAATCGAAATCCGCGATCAAATTAGCTCTATCGTACGGTGAGGATCGCAAAATTGCCTCCAGTATTAAACCCTAAAAACTTTCCACGCAAAGCCGCAAAGCCCGCCAAGAAAGAATTACTAATCTTTTCTTTGCGTTCTTTACGCCTTTGCGTGCCCATTTGTTTTCGCCTTAGTCGGCCGCCGGTGCCATATCCAGCACTTCGGTCGGCTTCTTCATCAACTCGACGTCGAGACACAAGCTCTGCAGCTCGCGGATCAGCACGTTGAACGATTCAGGAACGCCCGGCTCAATCGCCGCCTCGCCCTTCACGATGGCCTCGTAAATCTTGGCGCGGCCATACACGTCGTCCGACTTCGCCGTCAACAGCTCCTGCAGGATGTAAGCCGCGCCGTAAGCTTCGAGCGCCCAGACTTCCATCTCGCCGAACCGCTGTCCGCCGAACTGCGCCTTGCCGCCGAGCGGCTGCTGCGTGATCAGCGAATACGGCCCAATCGACCGCGCGTGGATCTTGTCGTCAACCAGGTGCGAAAGCTTGAGCATGTAAATGTAGCCCACCGTCACCGGCTGCTCAAACTCCTGACCTGTCATCCCGTCGTAGAGCTTAGTCTTGCCCGAGGTCGGCAGTCCGGCCTTGGTGAGCTGCTCCTTGATCTCTTTCTCGGTGGCGCCATCGAACACCGGAGTCGCAAAATGCACGCCCAGCGCCTTAGCCGCCCAACCGAGGTGAGTCTCCAGAATCTGACCGACGTTCATGCGCGAAGGCACGCCCAGCGGATTCAGAACGATTTCGACCGGCGTTCCATCCGGCAGATACGGCATGTCCTCTTCGGGAAGAATGCGCGCGATCACGCCCTTGTTGCCGTGACGTCCGGCCATTTTGTCGCCGACGGAAAGCTTGCGCTTCATGGCGATGTAGCACTTGACCAGCTTGATTACGCCCGGCGGCAGTTCGTCGCCCTTGCGCAATTTCGCGATCTTCTCGTCGGTGATCTTCTCGAGCACCGCGATCTGCCGGCCGGTCATCTCTTCGATGTCGTCGATCTGCTCATTCACGCGGACGTCTTTGTCTTTCAGACGCATGCGCTTCAAGTCGCGCGATCGAACCTTTTCGATCAGATCCCGCGTAATCGGCGTGCCCTTGCTCAGCAGCTTCTTGTTGGTCTTTTCGTCGTGCAGATCGGCCAGCAGTTCCTTGCCTTCCAGCAGAACGCCCATGCGTTTGGCGCGCTCGTCGGTCAGAATCCGGATTTCGTCCTGCAGATTGCGCTGCAGACTGTTAATCTCCTGTTCTTCGATGTGCCGCGCTCGCTCGTCCTTCTCCTGGCCCTTGCGGGAGAAGATTTTGCAATCGACCACAGTGCCTTCGATGCCCGGCGGGCAGTAGAGCGACGCGTCCTTCACGTCGCCGGCCTTTTCGCCGAAGATCGCGCGAAGCAGTTTCTCTTCCGGCGTAAGCTGGGTTTCGCCCTTCGGCGTGACCTTGCCCACCAGAATGTCGCCCGGCTTCACCGTCGCGCCGATGCGAATTACGCCGCTCTCGTCCAGATTCCGCAGGAACGAATCCGCGATGTTCGGAATGTCGCGCGTGATCTCTTCCGGGCCCAGCTTGGTGTCGCGCGATTCGATCTCGAACTCTTCAATGTGAATCGAAGTGTAGTAATCTTCCTTGACCAGCTTTTCGCTGACCAGGATGGCGTCTTCGAAGTTGTATCCGCGCCATGGCATGAAGGCCACCAGCACGTTCCGTCCGAGGGCGAGTTCGCCCAGATCCGTGCAAGGACCATCCGCCAGCACTTCCATCTTCTGGACGCGCTGACCCTGCTTCACGATCGGCTTCTGGTTAATGCACGTATTCTGGTTCGACCGCTTGAATTTGGTCAGCGTATAGATGTCGGCGCCCACTTCGCGCGAAAGCTGCCCCTCATGGGGAGCCCCTTCCACGCGCACGATGATGCGCTCGGAATCTACCGAATCCACAATTCCAGGCCGTTTGCAGAGGACCACTGCGCCGGAATCGCGTGCCGTCACGCGCTCCATGCCGGTGCCCACGTACGGCGCATCGGCGCGCAGCAGCGGAACCGCCTGGCGTTGCATGTTCGATCCCATGAGCGCGCGATTCGCATCGTCGTTTTCAAGGAACGGAATCAAGCTGGCGGCGACGGAGACGAGTTGCTTCGGGCTGACATCGATATATTCGATCTCATCCCGATGCTTCAGCACGAAGTTACCGGCTTGCCGTGCGTTGGCGAGATCGGGCACAATGCGGCCCTTATCGTCCAGAGGCACGTTGGCCTGCGCGATGATATATTTGTCTTCTTCCCAAGCCGAGAGATATTCGCAGTAAGGCTCGTACTCCGCCGCCTGCTTCTTCCCGGCCAGCTCGCGATTCGCCTTCTCGATATCCGCACGCCGCACCACATCGCCGACCTTGTAAGGCGTGTCGCCCGGATTCAAGATTTTGATTTCATCGGTGACGGTGCCCTTCACGACCCGCTTATAAGGGCTCTCGATGAAGCCGTAATCGTTGATCTGCGCGAAGCACGAAAGCGACGAAATCAGTCCGATGTTCGGGCCTTCCGGCGTTTCAATCGGGCAGATACGTCCATAGTGCGTTGGGTGAACGTCGCGAACTTCAAAGCCCGCGCGCTCCCGCGATAAACCGCCCGGTCCAAGAGCCGAGAGACGCCGTTTGTGGGTGATCTCGGAAAGCGGGTTGGTCTGATCCATGAACTGCGAAAGCTGGCTCGACCCGAAGAATTCGCGGATGGCCGCCATCACCGGCTTGGCGTTCACCAAGTCGTGCGGCATCGCCGTCGACATTTCCTGGTAGACCGACATCTTTTCTTTGATCGCCCGTTCCATGCGGACCAGGCCGATGCGGAACTGGTTCTCGAGCAGTTCGCCGACTGCGCGAACGCGCCGGTTGCCCAAGTGATCGATATCATCGACCGAGCCGATGCCGCGCCGCAGCTTCAACAGGTAGCGGATCGTGTCGGTGAAATCGTCAGGATGCAGAATACGCGGATTGTACGGCTTGCCTTCCGCCGTCATGCGCTTGGGGCTCTCAGGGCTGTCGTGCAGCTTGATGCTGAACTTCATCCGGCCAACGCGTGAAAAGTCGTACTTGCGGTGGTCGAAGAACATGCCCTGGAATAGCTGCGTCGCCGTATCTACCGTCGGCGGATCGCCCGGACGAAGTTTGCGATAGATTTCGATCAGCGCATCCTTCTCGCTCTTGACTGGGTCCTTCTTAATGGTCGAAGAAATAACCGTGCCGACTTCATCGCGCTCGGGGAAGAACACTTCGAAGCTGCCCACGCCGGCGTCGATGATCTTGCCCACCAGAGTCGGCGTTAGCTCGTGATTGGCGTCGACGATGACTTCGCCGGTTTCCATATCGACCACGTCGGCCGCGATGCAGGCGCCCTCCAGATCGTTGGCCGCAATTTCCACCTGCGCGATCTTGGCTTTGACGATCTCCTTCATCACCGAGGCGGTGATTTTCTTGCCTTGACCCACCACGGCTTCGCCGGCTTTGTTGTTGATGGCGTGCGAAAGCTTCAGGCCGACAAGGCTGTCGTCTACGTTCCACAGGATCTTCTTCTCTGCGATTTCGATCTTCGAAACGCGATAGAACGCGCGCAGAATCTGTTCGTCCGTCTTCAGACCCAAAGCGCGCAGAAAAACAGAGCCATAAAATTTGCGTTTCCGGTCGATACGGACGTAGAGCAGATTCTTGATGTCGTATTCGAATTCGACCCAGCTTCCGCGGTACGGGATGATCTTGCCGAGGAAGTACCCCTGCGCCGGAACACGCTCGAAAAACACGCCCGGGGAGCGGTGCAACTGCGAAACAATCACGCGCTCGGTCCCGTTGATGATGAACGTGCCATTCTCGGTCATCAGGGGGATTTCGCCGTAGAAAACTTCCTGCTCTTTGATGTCGCGGACGCTCTTGACGCCCGTATCGGGGTCCTTCGCGTAAACGGTCAATCGAATGGTTACTTTTAGCGGCGCAGCATACGTCATGCCGCGCTCCTGGCATTCCACCATGTCGTACTTCAACTGCAGACCGACAGGGTCACCGCACTTATTGCAAAATGTGACGATGTTCTTGTTGAACGTGCCGCAGTGATGGCACAACACGTCCCCGGGATGAAACGGATCGGTCTTGATGGTAGCGCCGCATGCTGGATTGCGGCACGTCGAACGAAGATGATGCAACCCCTTCAAGTTGCCGCACTTGCATTCCCAATTGCCGATCGAATAATCCACAAATTCGAGCTGGCTCACGCCGCGAAAATCGGTTATCGGGAATACGGAATTAAATACAGTCTGCAGGCCGGCATCTTCACGCTCGTTGGGAAGAAGATCCATCTGCAGAAAACGCTCGTACGACTTCTTCTGAACCTCAATCAGGTTCGGAATTGGGATCGACGTCTTGATCTTCGAGAAGTCGACCCGCTCGGTGGCCACACCAACTGGTTGTTCATTCATATTTGAAACTCCTGAGGGCCTCGACAGCCAAGCCCGCGAAAGGGCTTAAAAAAACGGGTAAAACAAAAAAATTGACGGGCCACCCAGGATTGCGACCTGAGAGCCCGCCACACAATTACGAGAAGCTTGCAAAAAACCCGGGAAAGAAGCTGCTTCTACTGAGGAGCCAATCGGATGGACACACTTCTCTGGTACGCGGATCGCAGATGAAAATTGGCGCAGGGCTCCCCTGAGCACAGTTTCGACGAAACTGCAATTCGAATGCCAGGATTTCAAACTCACAGTTACCAATCCGGCTACACGCCGAGGACGATTGAATCCCAAGTCTCGAGTGTAGCACAAAGGCCACGGTATGCCCGCTACCCCCAACCTCACCCAGTATTGCACGGTGCGCCCGCCCTCCCCGGAGAGGCTGGCGTGCGCCCGCTGAATTCCCAACTTTACTTGACTTCGACGGAAGCGCCCGCGTCCACGAATTTCTTCTTGATGGTCTCGGCTTCTTCCTTGCTCACGCCTTCCTTCACCGGCTTCGGCGCGCCGTCCACCAGGTCCTTGGCTTCCTTCAGACCCAGGCTCGTCACTTCGCGAACCGCTTTGATGACATTGATCTTGTTGGCCCCCGCGGCAGTAAGAACCACCGTGAACTCGGTCTTCTCTTCCACCACCGGGGCCGCAGCCGCCGCGCCACCGCCCGCTGCCGCCATCGGTGCCGCCGCTGCCGCCGAGACGCCTAGCTTTTCTTCCAACATCTTTACCAGCTGCGACGCTTCCAGCAGCGTCAGGCCTTGAATCGAATCCGCAATTGCGTTAATGTCCGCCATTTTGTTCAAAACTCCTTCTAATGAAATCCGTCTTCCCTGAAAATCCGCTTACGACTGAAACTTGCTTTCCTTCACGCCCTGATCGATCACCACAGCCAGATTCCGGCCCACGGCGTTGACTGCCGTCGCCAACCGCTGTGCCGGAGCGTTGATCAGAAATAGCATCTTGGCGTAAATCGCTTCCTTCGACGGCATCGTCGCCAAGTCGTTGATCGCCTTGATATCGATCACTCGGCCTTCGACAATTCCCGCTTTGAATGTAAAAGCCGGGTTCGCCTTCGCGTAAGCCGTCAGCGCCTTGGCCAGAGCCACGGGATCTTCCATCGTGTACGCCACCGACGTCATCCCGCGCAGGCCCTTCAAAATCTCCGCCGCGGCCGTGCCTTCGCTCGCCAACTCGGCAATGTTGTTCTTCACCACCTGATACTTGCCGCCTACGCCGCGCACCGTCTTGCGCAATTCGAAATCCTGGCTCACCTTCAGCTTCTCGTAGCCGGTCACGAACAGATTCTTGGATTGCTCGAGCTCCTTACGCAGGGCTTCAAGATCTTTTTTCTTTTCGTCTTTTTTCTTCATGTGAGGTAACCGTGAACCGCCGGAGAATGTCTACTTCTCCGCCTTTTCGCCCATCTCCGAGACATCGATCGCCAGGCCCGGGCTCATGGTAGAGCACAGTGTCGCGCTCTTCACATACTTGCCCTTTGCCGCCGAAGGCTTGGCCTTCAGGACCGCATTAATCAGGCTCGACGCGTTCTCAACCAACTTCGGCGCCGTAAAGCTTACCTTGCCGATCGGCGCGTGGATGATCCCGGTCTTGTCGACGCGAAATTCCACCTTGCCGGCCTTTACTTCAAGGACGGCCTTAGCCACATCCACCGTCACCGTCCCGGTCTTCGGATTCGGCATTAGCCCGCGGGGGCCGAGCACTTTTCCCAGCTTACCGACCGAACGCATCATGTCCGGCGTCGCGATCACGGCGTCGAAATCGGTCCAGCCTTCGGACTGAATCTTGTTCACCATGTCCTCGCCCCCGACGTAATCCGCACCCGCTTCCGTCGCCTCGCGCTGCTTGTCGCCGCTGGCGATCACGAGAACCTTCTTCGATTTGCCGAGCCCGTTCGGCATCAGGACCGTGCCGCGCACCATCTGGTCCGCATGCTTGGGGTCGACTCCCAATCGCATGTGCACCTCAACGGTTTCGTCAAACTTGGCGAACTTAATCTTTTGAAGGAGAACGACGGCCTGATCGAGAGGATACTCGCGCGCTTCTACCTGTTTGGCCGCAGCCTGATATTGTTTCCCTGTTTTATGTGCCATTTTTCCTCATTGGTGCGAACGGTTCGCTGCCCATCCGCGAACAGCCGGATTACCACAGGCGCAAACCTCCCACTGAGCCTTTTTAGGGGACAAGAGTAATGTAGCACGCCCGAAACCGTCGATGCAACTGACCGGTCAGCGCCCCTTAAAGTGAACCGTAAACGTGTTTCCCCACACTGCCGGCTTGCCGTTGCAACTCGCCGGCGTGAAGGTCCATGTGCCTACCAGTTTCATCGCCTGGTCGTTCAGATCGGGCAGCATCTGGTCGAGCGGCCGCAGTCCCGTTACGTGCCCGTCGACGCCAATCACTCCGCTCAGCACGATATCGTGCACGTCCGGCGATGAACTCTGAAGCGGCGGCTGCGGCGTGTTCACCGCGAAAGCTCGGCGGAAATCCTGGCACGCGAATCCAGTCGACGTCTCCGGAACGCTGAAGAAATCCGGCGGGTAGTCATTCTTCGGCACCACCGTCTGGTCCACCGCAATCAACTCGCGATTGCCGATCCAGCGCTCGATGTGCCCCGGTAGAAACGACCCATTGAAAGCGAAGAAATTCGAATTCCGCGTAATCTGGTCACCCTGCCGGATGGAAAGCAGATATCCAGCGTCCGTGTCCACACAGATTTCAGCGGCCTGTTGCCGGTCCCCAAACACCGTATCGAACTGAATGCACCGGCTGCCGTTCGGGCCGGCCGTGATGGAGCGGATGATGTCTTCGTGGTCGAAGCGCCCCAGATAAATTGGCGTGATCTTCGGCAGAACTTGCAGGATGGCGGGCATCGGCGCCGTGCGCTCGCTGAAGCTCATGCGCCGCCCGTTGCGGATCTGCGTGATCTGAAACGCGCCGTAGCGCCACTCCTGCCGCCGCGTGTCCACGCCAATGCTGCTCGTGTAATCGCCTTCGGTCGCGTCGCCAGGCGCCGGATTCGGAATGGTGAAATGGTGCCGCATCTCATTTGGCGGCCAAACCATAGGCTGGCTTACGCGGTTCGCGCGTTCCAGCAGAGCCACCGCTTCGGCGCGCAAACGCGTATCTTCAGGTGGTGAATCGCGCCGAAGCGTCGCCGTCTGGGCGTTCAAGGTCAACGCGGTGAACAACAAAAGGAAGAGTCGCATCGATTTCACGCCCGCGATAACTGGAATCGTAAGTAGACAGTCGAGAATAACATGCCGCAGCCCGTTGCGGTTGCCACCGTGAGAAGAGTTACCGGAGCCAGCAGGATGATAGCCGCACTTACCCCGGACTGAATGGCAAAGCAGATGAAGACTTGCCGTGCTTTGCCGAGTCCCATTAAGAGATGATAGGCCGAAGCGCCCCAGAGACTCGCCAGCGATCCCGCCAGAAGGATGCGAAACGCCGCTGGGAGTTGCGGGACAAATCGCGCGCCCAGCCATGTCCGCAGCAGGGGTCCCGCAAGAAGAAATATGACCGCGTAGGCCGGCACCGCCGCAATGAGAATCAGCCGCGTCGTCTGGCGGTTGACCGCGCCCAGGCGCGCCGGGTCGCGCGACACTTCCGGCGCGAGCGCGCGCAGCCCTGTCTCAACCAGACTGCGGATCTTCATCGAGGAGTTATAAGCAATGTCGAACACCGTCACACTCGCGACTCCAACGTAACGCGTCAGCATCGCGCGATTAAACGGGTTCAGCAATAGATTCGCAATGGAACCCGCGAACACCCACGAGCCAAAGTGCAGCAGCCGGCGAAGGCGCGCGCGATCGAATGCGAGCAATGGTGCATTCCCGGGCCGCGGCCCCGCCATGCGCCGAATCAGCATAAGCGTCGCCACGTGCAACAGGATATACGAAGCCGCGCTTCCAATCATTAAGCTCGGGATGCCGAACCCAAGCATCAACAGCACCGTCGCGATACAGAACGCGACACACTGCGCGCCCGTCTGCGCGTAATTGGCAAGATCGATCCGCCCAAGACCGGCCAGCGTAACAGCCAATGTATCCACCGTAACCACATACAGCGAGAGCGGCCCAATCCAGGGAAACAGAATGAAAACGGTGCGGGCGTTGTTGGGTGATAGCTCCAGGGCGCCAACCAGGGCACCGCGAAACGCCAGCAGGATCGCGAACGCTATGCAGCCACTGGCGAGCAGAGTGATCGTCGCCGTGGTCATGTACCGATAGACTCCGGCGATATCGCCGCGCCCATAATCTTCGGCAATGAGTTTCGAAACCGCCGGCGCGAGCCCGAAATTCCCGAGTTGCGCAACACTGAGCACCGTGGCCAGGATCAGCCACAGTCCATATTGCTCATAACCCAGAAAGTGCAGAAAGACCGGATAGGAAAGCAGCGCGAGCGCGGCACTCAGGCCGGTAGTGAAGAATCCCGATGCAATGTTGATGCGAAGCTGTGAGCGGAGGAGGCGCCTTAACGGCTCCATTGCCGGCGCGACCACATGACCAGTTCATCCAGCCCGTCCGGAATACTGACAGCGGGCTTCCACCCGAGCAGGCGTTCCGCTTTCGATCCGTCCGCGATGAAGACTTTCTGATCCCCGACGCGCGGCGGCCCCGCCGTATAAGTCATCGTGAATCCGTACCGGGATCGGAGCAGCTCAAATAACTCAAGCAGAGACAAACTAACGTCCGGCCCGCCGCCAATGTTGAAAGCCTCCCCGAAAGCCGCGCTGTCTTCCGGAAGTTCCGCAATTGCTTCGAAGCACGCGAACAGGTCGTTGATGTGCAACAGATCGCGCACCTGCTTGCCTGTGCCGCTGATCCTGTAACGCGAATTCTCCACGCCCATCTGCACGAAGTACGCCACCCATCCCTGATCTTCGGATGCGTATTGATTCCCTCCGTAGATGCTGGATTGCCGGAGAGACACCGTCTTCAGCCCGTAGACATGGCGATAGTCGCGCACATACTGGTCGGCCGCGCCTTTGGAACACGAGTAGCCGCCATGCAACTCGATCGCGAGCGTTTCGGGTAGTCCGTGCGGATAGTCCGGCAGCGTGTACCGTGTTTCGGATTCCCCATAACGCAGCGAACCGAGATCGCCATAAACCTTATTGGTGCTGGAGTAAATCACGCGCGCCCTGGGCGCCAGCCGCCGCACCGCTTCTATGACATTGAATGTCCCGAGCGCGTTGGTGTCGAAATCGTAACGTGGATTTTCAATCGACGCGACTAATGAAACTTGCCCGGCTAAATGCAGCACCACGTCCACATCGGCATGCGCGGCGAACAAATCATCGACCGCGGCGGCATACCGGATATCCAAATAGTGAACCGGCAGATTGCATGTGTCGGCCAGATACTTGCGATTGAACTTAGCGCCCGGCCGGTGAAAATTGTCCACAAGCACGCACTCGTGCCCCTGCTCGGATAGCCGCTTTGCGGCATTCGCTCCGATGAACCCCGCGCCTCCGGTAATCAACCACTTCATCGTGTCGATTTCCCGAACGCGGCATGGAACGTATCCACCACGAAGTCGAGCATGGGGCGCGTCAGGCCCGGATACACTCCCACCCAAAAAGTGTTGTTCATGATGCGATCGGTAGTCGTCATCGGGCCTACAGAACGATGCACCATATCAAGGTATGCCGGCTGCCGCAGCATATTACCGCCGAATAATAACCGCGTTTTGATGTTCCTGTCTTCCAAATACTTCACCAGTTCGTTGCGACTGAGCGGTGAAGAACCATGAATCGTAAGCGGGAAACCGAACCAGCTCGGATTGCTATTCGGGGTCGGCTCCGGCAGCACCAGAAACTCTTGAAGATCTCCCAGCGCCGCTTTCAAATATGCAAAATTGTCGCGCCGCTGCTGAATAAACCCGGGCAGTTTCTTTAGCTGTGAAACACCCACCGCCGCCTGCATATCCGTAGCCTTCAAATTATAACCGACGTGGCTATAAGTGTACTTATGGTCGTAGCCGTGCGGAAGTTCCCCAAGCTGCCAGTTGAAGCGCTTGCCGCAAGTGTTATCTTTGCCCGGCTCGCACCAGCAATCGCGGCCCCAGTCGCGGAACGATTCCACAATGCGCTTCAGAAGTGGCTCCTGCCCCAGCACAGCGCCGCCTTCGCCCATGGTGATGTGGTGCGCGGGATAGAAACTCACGGTAGCTAAATTGCCGAAAGTGCCTACTTTCTGGCCGTTGTATTCCGCGCCGAGCGCGTCGCAGCTATCTTCAATCAGCCACAACTTATGCTTCTCGACGAACGCCTTGATCGCTCCCAGATTGAAAGGATTGCCCAACGTATGCGCCAGAACCACCGCCCGGGTGCGCGGCGAGAGTGCTTCTTCCAGATGCGTTACATCGACGTCATAAGTCGGGATGTCGAGATCGAGAAACACCGGTACGAGGCGGTTCTGGATAATTGGATTGATCGTGGTCGGGAAGCCCGCCGCGACCGTGATGACTTCATCGCCGGGAACCAGACGCCGATCGCCCAGCATCGGAGACGTAAGCGCCGTGACCGCCAGCAAATTCGCGCTCGACCCGGAGTTCGCGAGACATGCGAACCGCGTCCCAACGAAGCGCGCGAACTCACGCTCGAACACGCGCGCATACCGCCCCGTCGTCAACCAGAAATCGAGCGAGGCGTCCACTAGATTCGAAAGCTCGTCGCCGTCGAAAACCTTGCCCGTAACCGGCACGGCATTCGCGACTGGCTCGAACGTCTGCACCGGCCAGTTCGCGTCGTAATACTCGCGCGTCAGCGCCAGGATCTTAGTTCTGAGTTCTTCGGCCGTCATACCAGTTGAGAGTTTCTCGCAATCCCTGTTCAAGACTTACACGCGGCTGCCACTTCAGTTCACGATGCGCGCGCGAGGCGTCAGCAACCAAATAAGGAGGATCGCGGCGAGTGCGCGCCGCTGCCCCAAACGCGCACAGCGAAAGCGGCGCACCGGCAAGCTCCAAAATGCGTTCCACCAACGCTCGCACGGATAGCGCGTGAGCCGCACCCGCGCCCAGGTTATAAACGCGCCCCGTCAGATTCTCCCCGTCGGCAGCCCCGACTAACGCGTCCACTACATCCGACACATAGATGTAATCGCGAATCTGCGCGCCGGCGGTAAGTTGCATCGGTTCGCGATTTAATGCGTGCAGCGCCACATAGGGCACCAGTTTCGACGCGCTCTCGCCCGGACCATACACCGTAAACGGACGCAGCGTCGTCAGCGGCAGCCCTTCCTCACGCCGCAGATAGTCCATCAGCAGCCACCCGGCCGCCTTCGACGCTCCGTAAAGATTGTGCGAACCGAGCGGCGCCTCTTCATCGATCGGCGTATCGCGGGGCTGGTATTCAAACCCGGAACCTAAATAAATAAAGCGTTCCACCTTGTGCCGCAGCGCCGCGCGCGCAAGACTCAGGCTCGCGACTGTGTTCACTTCAATCACTTCCTTCACATTATCGGCTTCGGCCCGCACCCCAAACGCCGCAAGATGATAAACGCGCGCGATCGGTTCAGCCCCGAACACCTTCTCGACAGCCCCTTCATCCCGCAGATCCAGCTCCGCAGACGACAGCGCAATCACCCGCTGCCCCAGGCTCAACAGTCGCCGCCGCAAGTGCCCGCCGATAAAACCGGAAGCGCCCGTAACCATCGTCAGCAAGGTTTTGTCTTATCAGCGTTCATCAGCGTTTATCCGCGGCCCCTTCAAAGAACTTCCTATACCACTGCACACTCGCATCCAGCCCCTGCTCCAGCGTATGCAGCGGCTTCCACCCGAGAAGTTTCTCCGCCTTGCCCGACGCCAGATACTGGTCCCGGATCTCGGCCTTGGCATGGTCCAGCACCAGCGGCTCCAAATCCTCGCGCTGCATCAACCGCCGCACCGCATCCACAATCTCGCGCACGCGGTACGGATGCGACGGCCCGAAATTGAACGCCTGCCCGCGCACCTCTTCCCGATGCAGCGCCTCGGCCATCACAATATAGGCCTGCACCGCATCTTCTACATAAACGTAATCGCGCGTGTAAGTGCCGTCGCTGCGAATAATCGGGCGCTCATCGTGCAGAATGCTGCGAATCGTCCCCGGCACAATGCGGCTCCAGTTCAGATCGCCGCCTCCGTAAATATTGCCGCACCGCGCCACCACCACCGGAAGATTGTAAGTGTGGAAGTAAGCCTGACTGATCAGATCCGCGCAGGACTTCGACACGTCATAGGGATACCGCCCCATCGGCGGCTGCGCTTCCGTGTAAGGCAGCACCTCGCCGATGCCATACGCCTTATCGCTCGACGCGATTACCACGCGCTTCACTCCGGCCGACTGCACCCGGCACGCTTCAAGCAAGTTATAAGTGCCGCGGATGTTCGCTTCGAATGTGGCAAGTGGACTGCGATACGCCGTACCGACGATCGTCTGCGCCGCCAGATGGAACACCGTATCCACTTCGTGCTCGCAGAGCGTGCGCTCCATGTCCGCGTAATTTTCCAGCGCTCCGTTCACCACCGCGACGCGATTGATCAGGCCGCTGCGAATCAGTTCGCTCTGCGGGTCCGTATCGCGAATCAGCGCCACCACATAGGCTTCCGATTCGATGAGATGCTTTACTAGCCACGAGCCCACCAGGCCCGTGCCGCCGGTTACGAAAACGCGTTTCTCTTTCCAGAACTGGCTCATGCCCAAACCTTCCAGGGCGCGGTTCCGGAATCCCACAGCGTTTCAAGAAGTTTCTTCTCGCGCAGCGTATCCATCGGCTGCCAGAAGCCCTCGTGACGGTACACCATCAATTGCCCATCGCGCGCCAGCGCTTCCAGCGGCTCGCGCTCCCAGATCATGTCTTCTCTCGCGATGTAGTCGATCGCGCCCGGCTCCAGTACGAAGAATCCGCCGTTGATCCACCCCTCACCCGTCTGCGGCTTCTCCAAAAATTCCACCACTTGATCGCCTTCAAAACGAATGCCGCCGAAACGCGATGGCGGACGCACGCCCGACACCGTCGCCAGCTTGCCATGCGCGCGATGAAACGCCACCAGCTTCTTCACGTCGATGTTTGCCACCCCGTCGCCGTAAGTCAGCATGAACGGCTCATCGCCCAGCCACTTGCGCAATTTCGATATGCGTCCGCCGGTCTCGGTCGCGCCGCCGGTGTCCACGAGGTGCACCGTCCAATTCGGCTGCCGCCCGTCGTGCACCGTCACATCTCCGGTCTTCAGATCGATCGAAAGGTCATTGGTGATGGCGCGGAAATTCAAAAAGTAATCTTTTACAAACTCCGCCTTATATCCCAGCGCCACCACGAACTCGCAATAGCCGTGGGCGGCGTATATGTTCATGATGTGCCAGAGGATCGGTCGCCCGCCAATCTCCACCATGGGTTTGGGACGCAGCGTGGTCTCTTCGGAGAGGCGGGTCCCCAAACCCCCGGCCAGAATGACGGTTTTCATGCGTAAGTTAACGAAATCAAATCATAGCAAAGCGATGTCTGCCGTCAGCCACGAGGCAGCACCGATACGCATCCATCCACTCAATAGTAGATTTATTTCAGGGCTTTTCCGTACATCGGTGGTAAAATCCCGTCATGCGAATTAACCGAGCAGCGGCAACGCTGATGTATTCAACTTTTTGCCTTTCATTTCTATCCGCGCAAACCTCAAACGGTGCCGTCGAAGTAAATGCCGCCGTCCACCACGACGTTTCCGCGCCCTTGTACACCATCGACGCGCCCCCGTCACGGGCCAGTGCGCCCCGAGAAATTCCCGTGCGCCTGATTCCGCACGCCGATTCGGCAGTCGACACTCCCGATGCCGCCGAACAGGCCGTGCCACGGCCCAATGTCGGCGTCACGACCGGCCTGAATTTCGCTGGCGTGGGCCAGGGCGACTACGGCTTCTCCGATAGCAGCGCCCCGCCCGACACCAACGGGGCCGTCGGCGCCACCCAGTACGTCCAGTGGGTCAATACCAGCTTCGCCGTCTTCGATAAAACCACCGGTACGATCGTCCCCGGATTTCCCAAAGCCGGCAACGCGCCCTGGGCCGGTTTCGGCGGCACATGCGAAACCACGAACGATGGCGACCCCATCGCCCAATATGACAAAGCAGCCAACCGCTGGGTTCTCACGCAGTTCGTCGTGAGCGTTACCCCGTATTTGCAGTGCGTCGCCGTCTCGCAGACATCCGATGCCACCGGCGCCTACAATCGGTACGCGTTCTCCTACGGCAATACCCAGTTCGTCGACTACCCCAAAATGGGTGTCTGGTCCGATGCGTACTACATCTCCTTTAACATTTTCACTAACGGCACTACTTTCGCCGGGGCCAAAGCCTGCGCCTTCGACCGCGCCAAGATGCTCGTTGGCAGCCCCGCCACGCAACAGTGCTTCCAGTTGTCCACCACTTTCGGAGGTCTGCTGCCATCCGATCTTGATGGAACCATCGCTCCTCCCGCCGGCTCGCCGAACTATTACGTCAATTTCGGCACCAACAGCCTGAATCTCTGGAAATTCCACGTCGATTTCACCACGCCGGCCAACAGCACCTTCACCGGGCCAACGAACATCCCCGTCGCGGCGTTCACCGCGGCCTGCAACGGCGGCGGAACCTGCATTCCCCAGCCCAGCACCACCCAGAAGCTCGACTCTCTTGCCGATCGGCTGATGTACCGTCTCGCCTATCGACATTTCGCCGACGGCCATGAAGCGCTGGTCGTCAATCATTCGGTTTCTGTAGGCACGACCCGCCGCAACCGAATCACATCGGTCCGCTGGTACGAGCTTCGCAGCCCCGCCACCACGCCGGTTGCATTTCAGCAGGGCACGCTCTCCACGGCCGATCATTCGCACCGTTGGATGGGCAGCATTGCGATGGATAAGCTTGGCAACATGGCCCTCGGCTACACCGCATCGAGCGGCACACTGCACCCGTCCATCCGCTACACCGGCCGCTTAGCGACAGACCCGCTCGGCACGATGCAAACCGAAGCCACACTGCAAGCCGGCGCTGGTTCCCAGACCGGAGGCCTCAGCCGCTGGGGCGACTATTCCGCCATGACCGTAGATCCCGTCGACGATTGCACCTTCTGGTACACCAGCGAATACCTGAAGACCAACGGCAGCTTCAACTGGAGCACCCGCATCGGTAACTTCAAGTTCCCGAACTGCAACTAGAGTAATGCTTGGGGCGGCAAGTGAGTCACGCCGCCCCGCTTTTCCTTCGCGTCCTTTGCGCCTTTGCCTTTCACCGCCCCTTGATATACTTCCCCCAGTGAAATCCACACTGGCGCTGTGCCTCCCGGCCCTGCTCTTCTCCGCCGATAACTCCATCCGCGGCTTCCCTCCCGAGTCCCTCCAATCCGAACACCAGTGGGAAGAGAAACTCCGCGCCATCCCCGAACCCGAGCGCGTCGGCCGCTACATGCGGCGCATGTCCGCGAAGCCCCACCTGGCCGGCACTCCCGCCTCCAAAGCGGTCGCCGAGTACATCCTCGGCCTCATGCACGAATGGGGTCTCGACGCCCGCATCGAACCGTTCGAAGCACTCCTCCCAACGCCCAAAACCCGCGTCCTCGAAATGGTCGCGCCAAAAACGTTTCGCGCCCGCCTCCAAGAACCCGCGCTTCCCGAAGACAAAGACACCGCCAACCCCGGCCAAGTCCCCTCCTACAACGCGTACTCCGCCGACGGCGACGTTACCGCGCCCGTCGTCTACGTCAACTACGGCGTCCCCGCCGACTACGAAACGCTCGCCAAGCTCGGCATCGACGTCAAAGGCAAGATCGTCCTCGCCCGTTACGGCAGCAGTTGGCGCGGTGTCAAGCCCAAAGTCGCCTATGAACACGGCGCCGTCGCCTGCCTCATCTATTCCGACCCTCGCGACGACGGCTACTTCGCCGGCGATGTCTATCCCAAAGGCGCCTTTCGCCCGCCCGACGGCGTTCAGCGCGGCAGCGTTCTCGATATGGCCATCTACCCCGGCGACCCGCTCTCTCCCGGGTGGGCCTCGGAAAAAGGCTCCAAACGCCTTTCCCAGAACGAAGCCAAAACGTTCATGAAGATCCCCGTGATGCCGATCTCTTACGCCGACGCGCAGCCCTTTCTGGCGAATCTCGAAGGCCCCGTCGCTCCCGAATCCTGGCGCGGAGCTCTGCCCATCACTTATCACATCGGCCCCGGCCCGACCGAAGCGCATCTCAAGCTCGAGCTCGATAACAGCATTCATCCTCTCTATAACGTGATCGTCCGCATACCTGGGACCGATTTCCCGGATGAATGGATCCTCGCCGGCAACCACCACGATGCCTGGGTGCATGGCGCCTCCGATCCCGCCAGCGGTGCCGCACCACTTCTCGAAACCGCGCGCTCTCTCTCCGAGCTCCTGAAACAAGGTTGGAGACCCAAACGCACCATCATCCTCGCGCTCTGGGATGGCGAGGAGTTCGGCCTTATCGGTTCCACCGAGTGGGTCGAAAAGCACTCCGACGAACTGAAACAGAAGCTCGTCGCTTACATCAATTCCGACAGCAACGGCAAAGGCCGGCTCGGGGTTGGCGGCTCCCACACTCTCGAGGATTTCATGCAGGAAGTGGCGCGCGATGTCCCCGACCCCGTGACCGGCCTGCCTCTGCTCGATGAGGCGCGTGTTCAGCCCGCCAAACCCCCGCAACCTGCCCAGCCTCCCGGCTTCCGACTCGGTGCCCTCGGTTCCGGCTCGGACTATACCTCGTTCCTGCAGCACCTCGGCATCGCCAGCCTGAACATCGGCTTCGGCGGCGACGACTCATTCGGCGGCATCTACCACTCCGATTACGACACCTATTACTGGTACACGCACTTCTCCGACACTCACTTCGTCTACGGCAAAGCCCTCTCGGAAGTCACCGGCACTGCCCTGCTCCGGCTCGCGGATGCCCCCGTTCTTCCCTTCGAATTCACGCGCTTCTCTGCCACCGTCGATCGCTACGTGGATGAAGTCGCGACCCTCGAAAAGCAGCCAAATCACCCCGACCTCAACCCCGTTCGGGCCGAGCTAGCCAAGCTCAAAGAAGCTTCCAAGGCCTACGAAGCCGCCTACACCCGCGCTCTGCCGCATCTCGCTTACGCGCCGGTTGCCAAACTGGCCGCACTCAATGAAACTCTATTCCGCTCCGAGCGCGCCATGACGCTGAGTGATGGTCTCCCCGGCCGGGATTGGTTTAAGCACCGCATCTATGCGCCCGGCACTTATACCGGCTATGGCGTCAAAACGCTGCCCGGCATCCGCGAAGCTCTCGAAGCTAATCGCCCCGATGAAGCAGCCGCGCAAGCTGAAGATGTCGTCAAAGTCATACAGAACTTGAACTCGGAAGTCCAACAAGCCGCTAGTCTCCTGGGTGCGCTCTAAATGCGAACGCTCTGGGGCTCGCTCCCTGTCTCCGATGCGCACGTCCACTTCTTCTCGCATCGCTTCTTCTCATCGCTCGCAGCGGACAAGCCAATCGACTTCACCCTCCCGCCACCCGAACCGGAAGGCCTGGCCGACATCTGGCTCGCTGAACTCGACTTTCATCACGTCGACCGTGCCGCTCTTATCGCGAGCATCCCCGGCGATGAAATCTCGGTAGCGGCAGCCGTCGCCCGACACCCCAACCGGTTCCGCGGCTTCTTCATCTTTGACCCCACCGCGCCCGACGCTCCCGCTCGCCTCGCCACTGCCCTGGAATCGGGGAAGCTGCACGGCGTTTGTCTATTTCCCGCCATGCACCGCTACTCCGTCACGGATGAGCGCATCCGCTTCGTATTCGACCTGGCTCCGCTGGTCTTCGTTCACTGCGGCGTGCTCAGCGTCGGCATCCGCAAGAAACTCGGGCTGCCGTCGCTCTTCGACATGCGCTTCTCGAATCCGATCGACCTGCACCACATTGCACTCGCGTACCCGAAACTGAAGTTTATCGTGCCCCATTTCGGCGCCGGATATTTCCGCGAAGCCCTCATGTTGTGCGATCTTTGCCCGAACGTTTACCTCGATACTTCCAGCACCAATAGTTGGATGCGCTTCCAGCCCGAATCGGTCGACCTCGCCCAAGTTTTCCGCCGCGCGCTCGAGGTCTGCGGTTCCGAGCGACTCCTTTTCGGCTCCGATTCCTCTTTCTTTCCGCGCGGCTGGAATACCGCAATCTTCGCGGCGCAGTCGAAGGTGCTCTTCGACCTCGGGGTCTCCGCAACGGATGCCGCGCTCATCTTCGGCGGCAATTTCAACCGGCTCATTCCCTGAGATTTTGCCTTCGTCCCGACCACTCTGAATTCATAAGACTCCAATTTCTACGGGGAAGGCGGGTTGCGCCCAACCGCAACCGGCTGGCGCAGCTTCGTCGAGTGTTAATTGCTGCCCACGGCGTGCCGGCGTACAGCATCGCCCTGGCCAAAAGCGGTCTCGATTCCCGCCGCGCCGTGCGCCGTCTCACTTGCATCGATGACGCACTGCTGCGTCTGCCCCGCTTCGAACTCGCAAGTTTCCGCGCCGGAGCTCCCGTGCGTTGTCATCCGCGCAGCACTGAAAAACCGCGGACGTTTTCCGCTTCAGTTGCGACTCTCAAGCGAACCGACGCACCGCTCGAACTCGATGCCGTGATCGCGTTGACGAGTATCACCGACCCGCCGCTCACCGAATCCGACCGCGACCTCTTATGGCGCAAATACCAAGTCCCCATCTTCGAACACTTGGTTGGTTTCGACGGCACTGTGCTGGCGCGAGAATGTGAGATTCACGAAGGGCTACATGTAGTTCCCCGCAACGCCATTCTGGAGCAAGTCGACGGCGAACTCATCGTCACCAGCCTGACCGGTCTCGAATATCCCGCGCTGCGCGTCCGCACCGGACTTACCGCCGAGTGGGAACCCGCCCACTGCGAGTGCGGCCAAACCGACCCGCGCCTCTTGAATCTGCGGCCCCTTAACTAAAAAATAGCGCGCAATCCCAACTTTGCCTGGAACGGCGTCCGCTGTCGGAACACCGTGCTCGAGTCATATTTCCCCGTCGTCGGACTTTTCAGATGGCCGTCCCCGAGAGCGAAAGTGTTAGCGATTCAGTGTATTTAACGGTACACTCACTTAGTCGTTCCAAGATCACGCTATGGCCCATCCGTCGGTATCGAAATCTTTCAGTTTTTCATCCCGCTTCGCCGCGCTCATTTTCGCGTCGGCAACGCTCATTTCGTCAGCCCAAGCGGCATTAAGTGTCTCCTTAACGGCTTCGCTCCCCTCAGGCCAACCGGTGGGCACGCAAGTGACCTTCAGCGGCAAGGCCGCCGGCGGCAGCGGATCGACCCAATACAGGTTCGAAGTCATGCCGCCCGGAGGCGCAGCGTTCAGTGTTATGCGAGATTTCAATGCCACGGGTCAATTTCCCTGGGCCGGACTCATCGAAGGCGCGTGGCAGATACGCGTAACTGCAATGGATTCATCCAATGCAACCGCTCAGGCAGTTCAGTCCTACAATCTTCTGACCCGCATCAGTGGCGGTGCGCCGGCCGTTTCGTCAACTCAGAATCCGCTGGTAGCGCTCTACAGCGCGCCGCCTTGCTCTAGCGGCTTGGTGCAAGTTCGCTATCGTCTTTCCAGTTCCACAACATGGCAAAACGCTCCGGCCTATTCGTGCAAGGGGCCGCTTAGTCTAAATTTCTATGTCGCCGGGATGCGGCCCGCGAGTTCATATATTTTGCAGCAGATCAACTCCAGTGGAGGCGTGACCGCCGGCCCCCAACTGACTTTTGTGACGGGTAGCCTTCCTTTCACCATGCCCGCCACAACCCTGATTACGGCGCCGAACAGCAGTACGAGTTCCGAAGGCGTGCTGCTCACCTCATTTGTCACCAGCGCCAGCGGAACCCAGATCGGATCCGTGGCGACCGATCTCGCCGGGAACCCCATTTGGTACTACGCCGCCCTTGACCAGCAGAGCCAGTCGCGCTCCTATTACACCCGGCCTGTCTTTGGAGGCACCGGCTTTGCGATCCTCCGCAATAACCAAAACTTCAACACAATCTTTCGCGAATTCGACTTGGCTGGGAATATCGTCAGGGAAACCAACGCTGCCCGCGTCGCTCAGCAACTCAAGTCGATGGGCAAGGACGGCATCAATTTCTTCTCCCATGAGGGGCTGCGCCTTGCTAACGGGCATACGCTCACTCTCGGTTCCGCCGAGCGGCTCTTAACCAATGTTCAGGGGCCGGGCACGGTGGATGTGCTGGGTGACGTGGTGATCGACCTCGACCAAAATTTCCAGGTCGCCTGGGCTTGGAGCACCTTCGACCATCTGGATCAATCGCGCGCGGCTGTGCTCGGTGAATCCTGCCAGTCCAATTCCACTTGTGGACCCCTCTATCTAGCCGCCACGGCCAACGACTGGACCCACTGCAACTCGATCAACTATCTAGCCGCCGACGGAAGCATCACGGTGTCTTCGCGCAACCAGGATTGGGTGTTCAAGATCGATTACAACAACGGCACCGGCACCGGCAACATTCTATGGCGCATGGGCAATCAGGGTGACTTCACGATCAACTCCACCGACCCTTACCCCTGGTTCACGCACCAGCACGATTTCAACTTCGATGGCACGAACTACCACGTCTTCGACAACGGCAACACTCGTGTCGGGCAGAATGGCGGCAACAGCCGCGGCATGGTTCTCTCTGTCAATGAAGCAGCCCGGACCGTGACGCCCATCCTCGCCGCAGATTTAGGATTTTACGCGTTCGCATGGGGCAGCTCCCAGAGGCTGGCGAACGGAGACTCGCAGTTTATGGCCGGGGGATTGAGCGGCGTTACCGCCGATCAATCATTGGAAGTCACCGCGGCCGGCGTAAAGAATACGAACATTCAATTCCAGTCCAATGCTTATCGTGGCTTCCGCATGAAGGACCTTTGGACACCGGATGATTTCGTCGCGCCCACCACGCCCAGCGGTCTCGCTGGCTCCGCGGTGAGTTCGACGAGCATTGCGCTTAGCTGGAATGCGGCGAACGACAACACCGGCATAGCCGGTTATAAGCTCTATCGCAACGGAGTCCTCATTGCCACAACATCGGCCCTTGCCTTCACAGATACGGGCCTCACGAACAGCACGACCTACACTTATACCGTTCTATCTTACGACTTCGCTGGGAACAGCTCACCGCTTTCCGCCGGTGTTGCCGTTCAAACCAGTCAGTTTCAGCTTCCGCCTCCTTCAACTCTGGTCGCCACCGCCGCTAACGTTTCGTGGCAAGTCAACCTGACGTGGACGCCGTCTCCCGATCCAACTGTAATTGGATACAACGTCCTCAAGGCAGGAACGCGGCTGGCGACCACCACCACTTCAAATTATACCGATATCGGTTTGTTTGCGGCGACCGCTTTCAGTTACACCGTAACCGCGTTTGATGTCAAGGGTAATGTCTCGGTTCCGACCAATGTCGCATCCGCGACAACCATCACCGGGATTCCATGGCGCCAAGTGGCCGGACGCAAAATCAAGAAGATGACGGTTATCATCCCCGACATTGCCGCCGAGGTTGGCTGGTCAACCTCGCCGACGAACACCGTGTTGGCCGATCTGCGCCTTCCCAACGGATACTTTGCTCTTTACACAATGAATTTCGACGGCACCAATCAGGTTTGTATCTCCTGCGCCGCTCCCGGAGTTCCGCAGCGCAACAATGGTAATGCGGCGTGGCATCCATCCGGAAAGTACATCGTCTTCGAGGCACAGAACCCGAACTATCCCGATCTCCCCAGCGCTTATCCCGGCGCGGGCATCAATGATGACATCTGGATTATGAATGGCGACGGCACCAATGCCAAGCAAATCACGTTCGTGGCTTCGGGCAACGGCGTCGTCCACCCCCACTTCAATCATCGGGGCGACACGCTCATCTGGGCCGAGAAAGTCGGACCCGCAACAGGCGTAACTAGCACCCTTGGGCGCTGGGTAATCCGCATCGCCAGTTACGACCCGACGCTTGTGAACTCCGTCTACAATATTCAGACCTATGAGCCGGTGACGCCAATTTTTTACGAGACATTCGGCTTCTCGAACGATGACACTCAGATGATCTTCTCGGCTAACATGTCTCCGAATCAGACGGTGCCGACTATCGACGTCTTCACTTACAATTTCGGCACTCAGGCGCTCACCAACCTTACCAACACGACAAGCGTCTGGGATGAGCATGCGCACTTCAATCCGGTGGGCAACGGTTCGCCGATCCTTTGGATGTCTTCACAGGACCTGCTCCCCATGCCGAACTTCCAAAACTACATCGACGAATACTGGTGGATGAACGTCGATGGGACGAATAAGACGCGGATGACTTACTTCAACGATCCGACCGCGCCCGAGTACATTCCGACGTATGGCGGCGTTGCCCCAGGTGATGTCGCGTGGTCTCCCGATGGGACAAAGTTCCTCGGATTGGTGGTCACCGGCAAGTATGTCAATCAGCAGGGTTCACTGATTCTGTTCGAGCCGTAAATTAAGCGAACGCCGTCCGCAAGGTTTCGAGGCTCTTGCGGACGGCCGTTTCCGGCGCTTCCTTGCCTTCCATTTCGAGCGACAGATATCCGTCGAAACGGGCGCTCTGGAGAATTCCCGCGATGCGCTTGTAATCCAGATTCAGCGTGTAGTACTCGCCGCCGCCGTAATACGTCTTGGCGTGAACAATCCCCGCGCGCGGCGCCAGCTTTTCAATCTCCGGATACGGATCGACCGGGAAATTTCCGATATCCAGATTCACGCACAGCCATGGCGACTTCACCGCGTCCACGATCCGCAGAAGCGCCTCGGTCTTGGTCGTCATGCCCCAGTGGTTCTCCAGCGCCAGCACTACGCCCGCTTTCTCCGCGGCGGGAATGCAGGCGGCAATCGAATCGATGCACCACTTGAACGCGTCGTCTTCGGTGTAACCCGGAAGCGGCGGTTCGTCGCCCTTGGCCTTCATCAGGTCCGCGAACACCCGGATCGTCTTCCATCTCCCGGAGTTGATCCGCACCGCCGGAATTCCCAGCCGTGTCGCCAGTTCGATTCCGTATTCGGTGTGCCGGATCGCCTGCTGCCGCTCATCCGCCCAGGGCGAGACGAAGTCCTGGTGGATCGACAGCATCACCAGGTCCAGTCCGTGCAGAAACGCGAGCCGCTTCAGCCGGTTTAGGTAAGCCGGCGTCTCATCCATCATCTGCCGGTGCAGCACTTCAACGCCATCGAACCCGGCCCGCGCCGCGTCTTCAATTACCTTTTCGATCGGATACCGTTCGGGCGTGAAATGCCAGTAGGAATACGTCGACACCGCGATGCGTTGCCTTTTGCGCGGCACCGGCGCGTCCGCCCTCGCCAGAACTGGCAGCCCAGCCAGTCCAGCCGATTGCACAAAGCCGCGTCGTGAAATTCCCGGCATGGCGCCTCCTTAATACGGCTGCTTCTTCTTGCCTTTACGTTCCGGCTCGATCAGCGAAAACTGAAGCTTTCGCTCCGCCGGGTCTACGCGGTCCAGAGTCACGCGCACGGCATCGCCGATCGAAAACTCACGCCGCGTACGCTGCCCGACGATCTTCCGCACCTTCTCCAGGTAGGCGAAGCGCTCCCCGGGTAGCGAATCGATCGGCACCAGACCCTCGACAAACAAATCCTGCAACTCCACGAACAACCCGTACTTCGTCGTGCTGATGATCAGCCCGTTGAACTCGTCGCCCACGCGCTCGGCCATGAACTTGGCTTTCTTCCACTCAACCAGTTCGCGCTCGGCTTCAGCCGCGCGCCGCTCCGTCTGCGAACACTCGTCCGCTATCGAGCGCAGTTCCGGCTCTTCGGCGTAGATCCATCCTTCCATCGAAGCGCCCAAAAGCCGGTGAATTACCAGATCCGGATACCGTCGAATAGGCGAGGTAAAGTGGGTGTAGTTCTCCGCGGCCAGCGCAAAGTGCCCGTCATTCTCGGTGCTATATCGCGCCTGCTTCAGCGAGCGAAGCATCAGGAAGCTCAGAATGCGCTCTTCGGGTTTACCTTCAATCTTCGAGATCAACTTCTGATAGTTTCGAGACGTCACCTTCAACTGCACATCGGCAAACTCCATTTCACGCCGCGACTTTCCGCCGTCGCGCCGCTTCTCTTTGTAGGCTACTTTCCGCACCGGGATCGCGCCCACTCCGAGCGACACGCCAAAATGCGCCGCTACTTCTTCGAACTCCATCACGCGCTTGGGGTCCGGCATCTCGTGAATCCGGTAGATGGACGCGGGCGCCACATTCCTCAAATGCGCGGCCACAGCCTCATTCGCCGCCAGCATGAACTCTTCGATGATGCTGTGGGCGATGTTGCGCGCCAGACGCGAGACACCCGTCATGGCACCCTCCTCGTCGAACTCGATGACCGGCTCCGGTAAATCGAAATCGATCGACCCGCGCTTGACCCGCTTGCGTTTGAGGATGTCCGCGAACTCGCGCATCATCTCGAATCGCGGCACCAGCGGGCCATAGCGCTCGCGCTGCGCCGGGTCTCCTTCGAGCAGCAGATGCACATTGGTGTAGGTCATGCGCTCATGGCTGCGGATTACACCCCGGCAGAACTCCTGCGCAACCATCTCACCCGACCGGTCGAACTCCATCAATGCCGACATCACCAGCCGGTCCACATGCGGCTTCAAGGAGCAAATCTCGGTCGAAAGCTCGAACGGCAGCATGGGAACCGCGCGGTCCGGGAAGTAGACGCTGGTGCCGCGAAGCCGCGCCTCCACGTCAATCGGCGTGCCCGGCTTCACGTAATGGCTCACGTCCGCGATGTGGACGTGCAGCGCAAAGTGGCCGTTCTCCAGGCGGTCCACCCATACCGCGTCGTCGAAGTCACGCGCCGTTTCGCCGTCAATCGTCACGATCGGCATCTCGCGGAAATCGCGCCGGCCGGTCAGCTCCCACGCCGCGATCACCGACGGAACACTCTGCGCCTGCTCCGCCGCTTCGGGCGGAAAATGGTGCGACAAGTGGTGTTTGCGGATGATGATCTCGACGTCGATGCCGAAGTCGCCCGGCTTGCCGAGGATTTCGACGATGCGACCGACCGGCTTCTCAGCCCGCCGCGGATGCCCGCCGGTTCCGTATTCCAGCAGCTCGACATTTACGATCAGTCCGTTGAGGCCCGCCGCGTCGGCAACAGACAGCGGCTTCGGCCCGATGCGGTCCATCTGCGCCGAGGGAAGCGGGATGGCCATGTCTTCAGGAATCTCGATCCACTCGCGCAGCCGCTCGTCCTGCGGGACCACGAAGTGACCGCGCTGCGTGATACGGAATTCGCCCACCACCGTCGGATGCGCGCGTTTCAGGATCTTGATCACTTCGCCATCGGCCTTGCCATCGCGCTCAATGCGGGCAATGCGGACGATCGCTCGGTCACCGTGCATTGCCCCGCACGTGCCGTCGGCCGGCAGATAGATGTCGCCCGCGAGCCCCTCCACCGGCTGGTCAGGAATCAGAAATCCGTACCCATCGCGGTGCATGCTGATTCGCCCGACCGCCAGCTCGCGGCTTCGCGCCGTTGCCACGAAATGGCCGCCGCGCATTTCCACCAGATCGCCGCGCGTTACTAATCGCTGCAGCGCCGCCTCAATCACATCGCGCTCGCCGCCCCTGGCGCCAAACTCGCGTGCAAGCTGCTTGAAGTTCGCTTTGGCGTGCGGCAGCCTCGTGATGTAAGCCAGCAAAACCGAATCCGTCATGCCCAGTTTGCCCTCGCGCACATTGCCGCGTTCCTTCATGAAGTTCTTCCAGATTACACTGAGACTATGAAGAGATTGGCGGTTTCGCTGCTTGCGCTCACCAGTTTGTTCCCGGCCTTCGGGATCTCGGCCACCGTGCCGCGCAAAGCACCCGAGTTTGTGACCAACATGCCGGGAGGCTCGCAAGACCTCCTGAGCCATTACCGCGGCAAGATCGTGGTGATGGCGTTCATGTTCACCACTTGACCGCACTGCCAACACATCGCTCAGGTCCTGAGCGGCATACAAAAAGATTATGAAGCGCGCGGCGTGCAGATTCTCGGCGTGTCGTTCAACGATGGCGCGGCATCTTTGGTGAGCGCGTTCAATCAGCAGTTCGTCCGTGAATTCCCGTCCGGTTACGCCGAGCGAGGCGCAGTCCTGGAGTTCCTGCAACACTCTGTGATGGCGCCGTTTTACGTCCCCATCATCGCCATCCTCGATCGCAAGGGCATGATCCGCGAGCAGCATATCGGGGACGACGAATTTCTGAAAGATCCCGAAAAGAATATTCGTCAGCAGTTGGACTTTTACACGAAGGAGCAGCCGCTCCATGCGGCTCCGGCACGCCCGGCGATCCACCACACGTCAGCTAGAAAGAAGTAAACCAGATGCAACGCACGCGCCGCTTCGGTCGTCATCCTCTCAGCGTGACCCGTCCAGGCGCTTGTCTGTTGCCGCTCTTATTGGCGATGCCCGCGTTGCTGCCGGCAGGGTCGCCGCGCTTCGCCCGGCTCGGTGAGTTTGATGGCAAAGCCGAAATTCAACTCCGCGCCGCCGATCAGTGGCAGCCGGCATTGCGCAACACTCCGCTTCTGGAATCATCGTGGTTGCGCGTCTCCGATGGCGCCCGCCTTGAAGTCGAATTCGACGAAGGCAGCGCGTTGCGGTTGGTTGGCGATACCCTGGCGGAAATTTCGGATTACGCGCGCCTCTCCACGGGCCAGCGCATCACACTTCTCTCTCTCGATCATGGCGTGGCGTACTTCACCGGAGAGCCTCAGCGCAATGATTCAATCAGCCTCGCGCTTCCCGGCGTCCAGGTCACTTTGCGCCGCGGATCGCGAGTCCGGCTCGACGCCGGCGCTCAATTCAGCCAGATCGCCGTGCTGGAGGGAGCCGTTCGCGTGTCAACAACCACCGCCGAGATGGATCTCCGCGAAGGCCAACTCATGCGCGTGGATCCCAATGCGGCGGGGCGCTTTTCGCTCTTTCGCGAAATTCCCGAATTGCCCGGCGATCGATGGAGCGAGGACCGCGACAAGGCCTCCGCATCCACCGGGTCGGCAAGATATCTGAACGGCGCAGTCTACGGAGCCGTCGATCTGGACCGTAACGGAAGCTGGATTTCGAGTTCGGAATCGGGTCCTGTGTGGAAGCCGAAGGCCGTCGCTGAAAATTGGATTCCGTTCCGCGAAGGCCACTGGCAGTGGTACGACGAAGTGGGATACGCGTGGATTGGAGCCGAGCCGTGGGGCTGGGCTCCCTACCATTACGGCCGCTGGATGCAGAACTCGTCGCTCGGCTGGGTATGGTCTCCGGGGACCAACGCCATTTTCAAGCCGGGCGATGTCTATTGGATGCGCGGTGCGAACCTCGCCGGATGGGGCCCGCTTGCGCCCGGCGAAGCCTGGACCGGTTCCGGAACTCCGCTGCAATATGCGGCAGCTAACTCAACCTTCGCGAAATTCGCCAGCGGAGCCCGCACCGTCGAACCCTCGCCGGACCTGATTCGCGCGCGCGATGTGCTGACCGTTGCGTCATTCACGGCGGCGCTTCCCTCGCCGCCTCTTATAGCCGCGCGACTGGACGCTACACGCCCAACTCTCCGCGCGGGCAGCACTCATGTCGTTGCGCCCGCAGTTCCAGGCGCGCAGTTCGATGCGCCATCGCGCGCGGTGATCAGCCGCGCAGCATCGCAAGCCGCCTCCGAAGCTGCGGCTCAGGCCGTAACCCAATTAGTTGAGCCACCCGCGCCTGCCGTCCCGCCCATCCCCGCAACGCCCGAAGCCGCCGCCTACAACATCGCTCCGGAGCCTGCCGAAGTGTTCTACCCGGTGCCGGTTTATACGGGTATCATCGTGGTGAATCCTCCGGAGCACCGTCGCTTCCGAGAGCCTGCGCCGTCGCCCGCGCCTTCATTGAAGCCGGAGGCCAACGCCGCGCCGCCCATCCACCGCGTGACTCCGGGCGATGACGGACCGGCGCATAGCGGCATCGTGAACAGCCGCCCGCATGACGAACGCCCCGCGCCGAAAGACAAATGAATCTAACCAACGTTCCGCTCGAAATCCCTTCGGGCACTAACATCATCGTGGGACAAAGTCACTTCATCAAAACGGTGGAGGATCTGTACGAAGCGCTCATTGGCTCGGCACCGCAGATAAAATTCGGCATCGCTTTCAACGAGGCGTCCGGGCCGTGCCTGACGCGCGCCGATGGCAATGACACCGCACTCCGCGAGGCCGCCGTCCGCAATGCGACAGCGATCGGAGCGGGTCATATCTTCGTCGTGATGATGAAAGAAGGTTTCCCGATTAACGTCTTGGGTCGCATTCACGCGGTGCCGGAAGTCTGCTCCATATTCTGCGCCACTGCCAATCCCGCGGAAGTGATTGTTGCCGAAACCACGCAGGGCCGCGGCATTCTGGGTGTGATCGATGGCTCATCGCCGAAGGGCGTTGAAACCGCCGAACACGCCAAGACACGGCATGCGTTTCTCCGGACAATCGGCTATAAACGATAAGTCTATGGCCTGACTTTTAGTTTTACTTTGCGGCCTTTGCACCTTTGCGCGCATAGCGGGCTTGGGCTAGCTCTTCATGGTCATCGTCGCCGGATCCCAGCGGCACATGCGCTGCTCGAAGTAACTTACATTCGAGAGCAGCGCCGGGCCCGCGGCGCGGAAGCCGAACGTGGGGTCTTCAACCGTCTGCTTACGCGTGCGCACCGCGTTGATGAAGTTCCGGTGATGGTCCAGATGGTCGCTGTATCCGGGAGGCGGCATGAATTTCTCCTCCTGCTCCGGACGGATGCTATCCGCATTCGCGGGAAGCTGCGGATACTCGGCGCGGTACTTCTTCAGGAACTCTTCCTGCGTCTTCTCAGCGAATGTTTCAATGGTGAAGCCGGGCTCGGTTTCGCGCGGGTGCCGCATCACCGTAACGCCATTGCCGATCGTCATGATGCCTTCGCTGCCAATGAATCTGAACCCCGACGTTTCGCCCGAACCGTCCTCGAAGTTCACGCGCAGAGCAAGATTGAACGCGGGATGCTGCGCGGTTTCAGGGTAATCGTAAACGCCGAGCAGCAGATCCGGAACATCGCGGCCGTCTTTCCAGAAGCGGGTGCCGCCCGTCGCATAGACGCGCGTTGGACCGATCGCGCCGGTCACGAAATGCATCCCCGAGAATAGGTGAACGAAGAGATCGCCCGCGACTCCGGTCCCATAGTCGCGATAGTTGCGCCACCGGAAAAGACGCTTCGGATCGAAAGGCACTTTCGGCGCGCGACCCAGGAAACGGTCCCAGTCGATGGTCTGCTCCGAGGCATCCGGCGGAATCGAATACTGCCATGCGCCAATAGCGGAATTGCGATCCCACCACGCCTCCACCATGTTGAACTGCCCGATCACGCCCTGCTTCAGCAGATCCTTGGCCTTCTGATAAACCACCGAACTTACGCGCTGGCTGCCGACCTGCATGATCTGGCCGGTCTTCTGATGCGCTGCAATCACCGGCTTACCGTCGTCCAGATGCTGCACCATGGGCTTCTCGCAGTAGACGTCCTTGCCGGCATTCATCGCGTCGATCGAGATCTTCGAGTGCCAGTGATCGGGAGTCGCGATGATCACCGCATCGATATCGGGGCGGGCCAGTACCTCCCGATAATCGCGGGTCGTGAAGATGTCGGCACCATGGAGTTCCTTGGCGTGAACCAGCCGGCCATCATAGACATCGGCGACCGCAACCAATTTGACTCCGGGCTGAGCGAGCGACGATTTCGTATCGCCGGAGCCCATGCCTCCCAGGCCAATCGTCGCAATCTGGACATTGTCGTTGGGCGAGAACTTACGGGCGCTCTGGGCGGTTTTCGCGCCGAAGGCAAGGGCGGCCGACGAGGCCTGCAGGAAGTGGCGCCGGGTGGTGGACATGTTGGATACTCCTTGGTGGTTAGTCTATCTGGTGAAGAGGCACTATTCAAACTCCGAATAGATGGAACAGAAAGCGCGTCGCTTGGTCGCTTGCTATAGCCATCCACAATCCGAGATTTGTGATCGACAGGGCGACGATCAGAAGAATGAATCCGAAGCGCGCAAGCTCGTTGTAAACAGCAACGGGAATGCGAGCCGCCAACAGGAGTTTCGATCCATCGAGAGGCGGTACCGGGAGCAAATTGAACAAGGCGAGATAGATGCTCAAGTTCGCCGCCATGGCCGCGAACTCGGCTAACGGCGGAAGCGCGCGCATAGTGAGTACGGCGAGGGTGTACGGCTGGAAAGTGATGGTCAAGCGGCGAGAGAATCATTTCTTCGCTCCCAGAAATCCTGAAATCTTCCACTGAGTTGGCAGCAACGGAGCGCGATGATGGCGTTTGCGCCTTTGAGGGGCCAATGCA
>JBBROU010000035.1:0-40997 GCA_038229055.1 Bryobacterales bacterium
CACTGGGGCGGGGCACTACGCTACGATGAAGTCTTCACTTTGCGAGCGAATTATGATATTTTTCCGCATTTCTTTTGTCTTTTTTGCAGTCAGTGTTTTGCTGTTTGGCCAAGCGCAAACGGATGCCGGCGATCTTCAAGGCACGGTCACGGACGCGGGTGGCGGCGCCATTCCGGGTGCGAAAATTACGGTCTCCGATCCGGTCCGTGGTTTTTCACGAGCCGTTGAAACCGATGAGCAGGGACAGTTCCGCGTAACCCGGCTTCTTCCAGGCACTTATCGGGTGCGGACGGAAGCCAACGGATTTTCGATTAAGACCACAGAGGGCGTGGAGATCCGCGTGGGCGACACCATCGTTTTGAAGATCGCGATGGAGGTCGGCGCGGTGAATTCCGAACTTACTGTTACTGCCGAGACTCCCGTCGTAGAAACCGCCCGGACGCAGCAAGCTTCGACCATCGACACCAAGCGCATTGAGAATCTGCCGATCAATCGCAGGAACTTTCTCGATTTCGCGCTGCAGACTCCGGGCGTGGTGGAGACCAACGACTTGGTGGACGGCACCGATTTTCGCGTGGTGCAGAGCCCGCAGTCCGGCCTAAGCTTCGGCGGCGGCAACGGGCGCGGCAATGGCTTCTACATTGATGGCGGAGAAAATTACGTAAACTCCGGCGGCGTGCGGCCCTCGGTCAGCCAGGAGGCAGTGCGCGAGTTTCAGATCAATCGCAACAGCTTCACAGCGGAGTTCGGCAACGCGGCGGGTGGCTCGGTCAACATCATCACGAAGTCCGGCACGAATGAGGTCCACGGGGATCTATTCGGTTTCATCCGCCACAGAGCGTTGCAGGCGAGGAACTATTTCGATCCGGGTAAATCGGCATTTACGCGCGCGCAATATGGCGCAACCTACAGCGCGCCGATTCGCAAGGACAAGACGTTTTTGTTCGCCGCGTTCGAGCGTCTGGACCGGCATGAGACCGCGTTCGTGCCGATCTTGCAGGACCGTTCCGCATTCTACAACTTCACCCCTTCGCAGAAAGCGTTGATCGATTTTCTGAGCACCATCCACATTCCTCAGGCTCAGGATGCCGTCGCCGGGCTGAAGCAGGCGCTGGTTCCGGCCAACAATCCGGCGACACTGGCCCTCTTCAACAGCAACAGCGGAAGCTTTCCGTTCAGCGAGAACAACAATCAGCTTTCGGGCAGAATCGACCACCGGTTCAGCGATAAGGACTTCCTGTTTTTCCGCGGCAACTACACCAAGAGCTTCGACCAGAACAGCCAGTTCGGCGCTTTGATCGGCTTCAATCGGGGCCGCAGCCTAGGTGTGAACGATGCCACGGCGATGCTCAGCAACACCTACATTCTCTCGAGTCGGTGGATCAGCGAAACACGCTTGATGTTCGGCTACGATGCGTTTCGCGTGCATCCGACCGACCCATTCGGACCGGAGATCAACATCGCCGGTTTCGGATCGTTCGGCCGCGAGATCTATCTTCCGTCGAACACTTTTGAGCGGCACTACCAGGCGCAGCAGAATTTCGATTACTCGTCCGGCAAGCACAGCGTTAAGTTCGGTTTCGATATCAATCCCGTGCACGACACCGTCGTTTCGGAGACGTTTTTTAGCGGACGCTTTCAGTTCGGCCCCGGCGTGCCGCTCGGGCTTTTGATCAACACCGCGCAAAACGATCCGAACGCCGCCACCAGTTTGGGTTTCGCACTGCAAGCATTTGGGCATCCGGAACTGGTCGGTTCGTTGAGTGATTCGATTACAGCGTTGCAGGCCTATAGCCTCGGCGTGCCGCTCTACTATCAGCAGGGCTTCGGCGATCCGAACTGGGTTGGGTTTACGAAACGCTATAACTTCTTCCTGCAGGATTCGTATCGGTATTCGCCGCACCTGACGCTGAACTACGGTCTGCGATATGAGCTCGAGATCGATCCGAAACCGATCGGGACCGAGCCGCACAACATTGCGCCGCGCTTCGGCTTTGCGTGGTCGCCGGGAGATAGTCAGAAGACCGTGGTGCGCGGCGGTTATGGCATCTATTTCGCCCGCATCGACGCGCAGGCCGCGAACCTTCCGGTTACGTTGAACGGCACTCAGATCGCCCAGGCGTTCGTGACGGCGCAGGGTTTGCCGGGCCTAATTAACCCCAAGACGGGACTGCCGGTTTCGAGCGTCGACATCTATCAGACGCTGTTCGCGAACGGCACCATCGGCCATCGCTCCATCAGCCGCGCGGACATCGCGCAGTTCGGCCTGAACCCCGGTCCGAACTCCGTGGGCCGCGTCATTTTCGGAATCGTTCCGGATTTCGTGAACCCTTATGCGCATCAGGCTAGCTTCGAGATCGAACACGCCTTCGGGGATTACGCGCTCTCGATCGGCTACGAGTTCAACCGCGGATTGCATGAAATTCGCAGTCTCGATCGCAACCTCTACTACGCCACCAAGCCCGCCGTCGGCTATCCGACATTCGGGTTCAAAGATCCCACCATTCTGCAGAACAACGTGCTGGAATCGACGGCCAACTCCTTCTACCACGCGATGATTCTTCAGGCCACCAAGCGCTTTAGCCATCACGTCACCTTCAACTCGCACTACACATTCAGCAAAGCCATTGACGAAACCACGGATTTCAATAGCGATTTTCAGCCGCAGGATCAGTTGAATGCGCGAGGCGATCGCGCGCTGTCGAGCTTCAACCAAAAGCACCGCTTCGTGGCGAATGCCGTCATCGATTCCGGCATCAAGACCGGGAGCGGCCAGGGACTCTGGAACAATCTGGTGGGTGATTGGACCGTAGCGCCGATCGCGATTGCCAGTTCCGGACGGCCGTTCAACCTGTTAGCGGGCTTCGACGTGTTTGCGCCGGATCTTCAGTCAACGGGTGACAACCACACCACCACTCACCGGCCGCTGGGCGCGGGACGCAATATCGGCATGGGACCGGCCTTCTACACGTTCGATCTGCGGCTCTCGCGCAAGTTTGCGTTCAGTGAAGATAAGGTTCGCAACGTCGAGTTCACCGCGGAAGGCTTCAATCTGCTGAACCACACTAACTTCAAGAACATCAACAACACGGTGGGGACGAAATTCCTGTCGGATGTTCCGGCACCTTACGTCGGTCGTCGCGGCAGCCCAACGGAACCGCTATCATTCACGTCGGCCTTCGACCCGCGCCAGTTTCAACTGGGTTTGAAGATAAACTTCTAGTCTGAATGCCGCTTACCGCGCGCACGCTCCGTCGCAAGATGCGGGGCGGCGCGCAAGCTCATCTTCTCGAAGCCGACAACGGGGCGTTCTACGTGGTTAAATTTCTAGAAAACCCGCAGCACCGGCGTATTCTGGTCAACGAGCTGATCGCGTCGGTGATCCTGCGGTACCTGCAGATTGCATGTCCGGAGTTCGCGCTCATCCGGATCACGGCGGAGTTTCTGAAAGAGAATCCGGACGTCTATGTGCAGTTGGGGACGCGCCGCATCGCCGTTCAGCCAGGCTGGCACTACGGCTCGCTGCATCCCGGGCACCCCGATTCCATGGCGATTTATGATTTTATGCCGGACGCGCTGCTAGGCAAGCTGCAGAATCGTACCGATTTTTTAGGCGCGCTGGTCTTCGACAAGTGGACCGCAAACTCCGACGGCCGGCAGTCGATTTTCTTCCGGGCGTTTTTGAAGGAATGGTTCCCGGCGGCGGGCGCACATCCGCGCAAGATGGGCTTCGTCGGGTTGATGATCGACAATGGGTTCATCTTCAACGGGCAGAATTGGGATTTTCCGGATTCGCCCATCATGGGCCTTTATGGACGCCGAGTGGTGTATGAAGATGTGCGCGGGCTCGACGATTTCCAGCCGTGGCTCGATCGCGTGGTGCATTTCCCGGACACGGTTCTGGATCAAGCCTTGCGGCAGATTCCGCCGGAATGGCTCGACGGGGAAGAGGATCAGATCGAGCGCACACTCGAGCGGCTGTTGCGCCGCTGCAAAAGGGTCCCTGAGTTGATCATCGACACGCGTGAAGCGAAGACCAATCCTTTTCCCAATTGGAAGTGACTCTGGAAGCGGCTCCGGAAGTAACTTCAGCCGCAATGCGCGCGGCCGTTGCCGGAGCCAGCAGAATGCCGTTGCGGTAGTGGCCGTAAGCGAGCCAAACGGGGCAGCCCTCCAGCTTGCGAATTTGCGGCTCCAGATTTTCGGTCGCGGGGCGGAAACCGATCCACGTCGTCTTGTTCGCCGCGTTTGCGAATGCAGGCAGAAGGGCGGTTGCGCGATTCTCGATGGCGCGCGCGATTTCGGGGTCGGGCGTGCGATTGAAGCCCGTGCGCTCGACCGAACTTCCCGCGATGGTGAAGCCGTTGCTTCGCTGCAGCAGATACGTGTGACCGTGGCGCACGAGGGAGGGCAGCGATCCGGGCGCGAGGTCGCCGCCGACCAGATGACCGCGAAGAGGAAATGTTGCGGGGATCGCGGCTCCCCAGATCTCGATTTCGCCGCTCCACGCGCCCGCCGAGAGAATCGCGGCACCTGCAGCGCGCAGGCCCGCTTCAGTTTCGATACCAATGGGCGAAACGCGCAGCACGCGCTCGTGTTCGCGAATCTCCACACCGCGCTGGCGGCAACTCGTCAGCAGGGCCTGTACGACATCGCGCGGATCCACCACCGCATCGTTCGGGTAAAAGAGAGCGGCTTCGGCATTCCAGGGGCGCGCGTCAGCGGTGTCCGAGACGATTCCCACCGCACGCTGCCGGCCGGCCCGAAGTTGCAACCGCGTCCATTCGTCAGCCGTGAACGCGATGTCCGTCGCGCCGCATTGACGGAAATCGATGGACTCGCCGCTCTCTTCCCGCAGTTCCGCAACGAAACCGGCATACATCCCTAGGCTCTCGAGCGCCAAGTTCGCCCACTCCGACGCGGATTCCACTTCGCCTCCAGGCGCGAGCATTCCGGCTCCCGCCCAACTGGCTTCATGTCCCGCCCGCCCGGCATCGAAGACGGTGACATGCAGTCCGCGCTGCGATAGGCGCCACGCGATGGCAAGTCCGACAATTCCACCGCCGATCACGGCGACATCCGGGTTCTGGGAAGGCATCTCAGATTCCATCTTGCAATAATGTAGCGATGCCGATCCACCGGTTTATCCTGCATAACCAGGAGATTCGCGACGCTTCAGCCCCCGTGTTCGCGGCCGGCCAGGCAGGTTTGCTTTCAGGATGGGGCGTCTTCAGTACAGTACGTGTAGTTGAGGGCGTGCTGTTCGCATTCGAGCGGCACTGGGCGCGAATGACTTGCGATGCGCGTCTGCTGAACGTCAAAATGCCATGCGATTGCGCCGGTGTGGTGGCCTCCTTGATGAAGCTCATTGCGGCCAATGCTTCCCCGAATTGCACAGTCCGGATCGCCGTCTGCCGCAACGCGGGAAACGGGTGGGAGGGCGCGCCGACCGGACGCGATTCCGATCTGGTGGCGCTCACGGCAGACCTGAAGAATTGGGGAATGGGCGTGAACCTGACGGTGCAGGAGAAAGCGCGTTACAGCGATGGCGAATTCTCCGGTGCCAAAATTCTTTCCTGGGCACAGAACCTCGCTTGGGCCGAGCGCGCCAGGCAAAAGGGCTTCGACGAGGTGATTCTGCTGAACGAGCGCGGCGAGGTTGCGGAGTGCACTTCGGCCAATATCTTCATCGCCAAAGGGCCCCAACTCTTCACGCCGCCGCTTTTCTCCGGTTGCCTTGCCGGCGTTACGCGTGAGCTGCTGCTTACCGAAGTGCGCATTCCCGGAGTTGAGGTTGTGGAAGATACCGTGACGCCTTCCGGCCTGACTTTGGCCGATGAAGTCTTCATCACTTCGACGACACGGGACCTGCTGCCGGTGCTCTCGATCGACGGTGTGAGAATGAAAAACACGGGCGAGGTGCGCGGCCCGCTTCAGGCTGCCTTTCGCAGGTATCTGGATGCGTACGTCGCCGAGTGCAAATCGGGAGCGAAAACAAACTGCTGATCGTGGGCATAGTCCGAACACAACCTGTATTCCGATCCCGCCGAGGCGAGACCGGAACTGGCGGCGGCGCTCGCACGTGCGGCCAGGCAAAATAAACGCGTGTTGGCAGTTTTCGGGGCGAACTGGTGTTACGACTGCCATGCTCTCGACACTACCTCTCGTGCGGAAGAGTTCGCGCCGTCGGTTGACGCGAATTAAGAACGGTGGCCCCTGGCTGGCCCGCTTGCATCCTCGGGTTTGCCGTGCGCATCAAAAGCTTGTTAAAATAGTTAAATATTTCCAGTTAGGGAGCCCAGTTGAAATCAGCGCTATTAGTGTGTCTATTTGTTTGCAGTGCGTTTGCGGCCGCTCATGAGGCAATCGAGCCCGCCCCGGAGGTCCTCGGGAACTACGAATCCACTGCCCGCAGTCGCGAGCTTCAACTGCGCGGCACCTCGATGGATATGGAGATAGAGGCGTCCCTGCCGAAACTGCACCGCGAAGGCCGGTTTCATGCGCTGCGGAAGATCTCTCAGCTTGGCCGCATATCATACGAAGCATTACGGTTCGAAGGCGATCGTTCGGTGGAGCGCGACGTAATCGCACGCTATCTTACTGCCGAATCCGAGGCGCAATCGGCGAACGCGCCGTCCCTCGGCGTCAATCGCAAGAACTACAAATTCCATTTCAAGGGCGTGTCCGAATTATCCGGCCGCAAAGCGTACGTATTCCGGCTAACGCCGCGTCAAAGGCGTGTGGGTTTGTATAAGGGTGAGATCTGGATCGATGCCAAGACGTCGATGCCGCTGCGGGAATCGGGCTACTTCGTGAAGAATCCGTCGATTTTTCTGCGGCGGGTTTCCTTCGTGCGGGATTACAAGATCCAGAACGACGTGTCCGTTCCGCAACACATCGAGAGCGTAATCGATACCTACCTGGTGGGCCGTGCCGAAATGCATGTGGATTACTCAAACGTCTCATTTTCAAACGATTCCGCGCCTCTCCGTTCTGCGGCGGTTACGCCGGTTAGCCTACAATAAAGAGACTCTCATGCGAACTTTGTTTCTAAATCCGCCTTCTTTCGAAGGGTTCGATGGAGGAGCTAGTTCGCGCTGGCCCGCCTCACGCGAAATCGAGTCTTACTGGTATCCGGTGTGGTTGTGTTATCCCGCGGGAATGCTGCCGGACAGCCGCGTGCTCGATGCGCCACCCCACAAAATCTCGATCGATCAGACTGTCGAGATCGGCAAAGATTACGAACTGCTGGTGCTGTTCACCTCGACACCCGGCTTTGAAGTCGACGTCAAGATGGCGGAGATGATGAAGGCCGCAAATCCGAAGCTGAAAATCTGTTTCGTTGGACCGCCAGTGACGGTCGAACCCGAGAAGACGCTGAACGCGAGCAAGGCCATCGATTTCGTGGTGCGCCGCGAGTTCGATCACCAGATTGTGAAGTATGCGCAGGGGACGCCGCTCGAAGAGTTACCGGGCGTCAGCTTCCGCAAAGACGGCCGGATCGTGAACAATCCCGAAGGCCCGGTCATCGAAAATCTGGACGAGTTGCCGTGGGTCACCAAGGTCTACAAGCGCGATCTGGACGTTACGCGCTACAACGTTCCGTTCCTGCTGAATCCGTTCATTTCGTTTTACACTTCGCGGGGATGCCCCGCCATGTGCACCTTCTGCTTGTGGCCGCAGACGCATTCCGGCCACCGGTGGCGGTTGCGATCTTCGGACGACATCGCGGCGGAAGTGAAGTACGCCCTCGAGGCATTCCCGCAGGTTCGCGAAATCTTCTTCGACGACGACACCTTCAATTACCAGAAGGCGCGCACCATCGAATTGTGTTCGAAGCTGAAGCCGCTGAAATTTACGTGGTCATGCACGTCGCGCGTCACCACCGATTACGACACGCTGAAGGCCATGAAGGAAGCGGGCTGCCGGCTTCTGATCGTCGGCTATGAATCGGGCGATCCGCAGATCCTGAAGAACATCAAGAAGGGCGCCACGGTCGATATGGCCGAGCGCTTCACCGCCAACTGCAAAAAGCTGGGCCTGCTGATCCATGGCGATTTCATTGTGGGGCTTCCGGGCGAGACGCGCGAGAGCATCCGCAAAACCATCGAGTTCGCCAAGAAATTGGACAACGACACCATTCAGGTCTCCATCGCGCACCCGTACCCCGGCACGGAGTTCTTCGAATACGCCAAGAAGAACGATCTGTTCTCCATCAGCAACATGACCGACGAAGCCGGCCACCAGTTGCCGAAGGTGATTTATCCCGGGCTGAATGAGGGCGAGCTGGTGGAGTGGGTTGAACGCTTCTACGGCGAATATTACTTCCGTCCGCGCGTCATCTGGCGCGTGGTGCGCAAGGCGATCTTCAATACGCAGGAGCGCAAGCGCCTTACCAAAGAAGCGCGCGAATATATGGCGCTACGGTCCAAACGGAAGCGATTTGTCTCCGATCACCGCCAGGCCACCATCTCCGCTAACGCCGGTGACTAGCTCCTATCGCGTTTGGGAATCATGTCGAGCTATCGAATGAAGACCCGGGTTTTCACGATAATCGTCATCCTGACGAATGTGCTCGGGAACTTTCTCCTGGGTCTTGGATTAAGGGATGTTGGCAGCTTGGTGGGCCGCTCTCCGCTGGCCTTCATTTTAGCGTTATTCAATCCCTTGGTTGCCATTGGTGTCGGTCTATTGGTGGCTTGGATGCTCTCGCACATGGCCCTGCTCAGTTGGGCCGATCTCAGCTATGTTTTGCCCATCACGTCAATTGGGTACGCGTTGACCGCTTTCATGGGGCGTATTTTCCTGCATGAGCAGGTGTCCCCGACGCGCTGGGCGGGCGTGGCGCTCATTGTGCTCGGCGTGATCCTTGTGGGCCACACAGCTCCGCGAAGCCGGAAGCCGGAAGCCGTCGCTGAACCCGAGTGCATGCTTGAAGAGGTGCTCACGCGATGAAGTGGCTGCTGGTGGCAATCGTCGTTCTGACCACCACCGTGGGCGAAGTCATGCAGGCCATGGGCATGAAGCATCACGGCGAGATCCACGACTTCTCCCCGAACGCGCTGGGCCGCGTGTTGGCGGCGCTCACGCGCAACCGTTATATAGTCATCTCTTTTTTGGCGATGGCGTTTTCGTTCTTCGCGTTCATGGCCCTAATCTCGTCTGCGGACCTGAGTTTCGCCGTGCCCGCCACCGCCGCCAGTTACGTGTTGGAGACGGTACTGGCCAAGGCGCTCTTGAAAGAGCACATCGGAATCAAACGCTGGGCGGGTGCGTTGCTGGTCACCGGCGGCGTCACGCTGCTCTCCATGTGATCTGGCTCGCGCTGCCGGCCGTCGCCGCTTCCTGCTACTACGCGCTGGCTCTGTTTGGGGCGATCCGTACGGCGGCCAAGCGCAAGCCCGAACCCAATTTCACGCCTCCGGTTTCCATCCTTAAGCCCGTGCGCGGCCGCGATCCGGCTTTTTACAAGGCCATCGTGTCGCACGCCACGCAGCGGTACCCCGCATTTGAAATTCTGTTTGGTGTCGCCGATCCGAACGATGCCGCTTTGGATGACATCCGGCGCGTGCAGGCCGAGTATGCGGAGATTCCGATCCGCATCGTTGAGACTTCGAGCCGGACTCCGAACGCGAAGGTCGGAGTGCTGGCCGCCATGGTTCCGCATGCCCGGCACGAGATTCTGGTCGTCAACGATAGCGACATCTGCGTCGATCCGGACTATCTGCGGCAGGCCGTCGCGCCGCTGTCCCAGCCCGGCGTGGGCCTTTCCACCTGTCTTTACCGTGCGCGCGCGTCTTCGTTTCCAGCGCTCGTCGAAGCGCTCGGGATTGCTACTGAATTTACGCCCAGCGTTCTGGTGGCGCGGCTGATCGGCGTCGCGGAATTTGCGCTGGGCTCGACCATGGCGTTCCGGAAAAGCGACCTCGCGCGCATCGGAGGGTTTGCCGGCATCGCCGATTACCTGGCTGACGATTATCAGCTCGGCGCGCGGATCACGCGGCTCGGGCTTTCCGTTGCATTCGCGGACAGTGTTGTCGAAACCAATATCGGGGCCGCTACGTGGCGCAGTATCTGGAATCATCAGGTGCGGTGGTCCCGCACCATTCGAGTGTCGCGGCCGTCCGGATACTACGGATATATCGCGACCCAGGCCACCGTGTGGAGCATCCTCGCCGCGGCGGCGGGGTTCGAAAGGCTCGCGGCATTCGCGCTGGTCTTGCGAATCGTCGCGGGAACCGTAACCGCGGCATTTGTTCTGCACGATAAAAGATCCGCCGCTTATTTCTGGTTGACTCCGCTGCGGGACATATTTGGCTTCGCCGTGTGGATCGCGGGTGTCACCGGAAATTCAGTAGAATGGCGCGGCGAACGGCTGTTATTATCCATAGACGGAAAATTGACGCGGCGGTGATAGTCTAATAGAGCCTTGGAACGCCAATCCTTCGATCGGGAGTACGTTCGTAAGCTGACGGAAGGCGATCCGGAAATTTCTCGGCACTTCTCCGAGTACTTCTCCGAACTGCTGCAGGTCAAATTGCGATTTCGGCTCCGGTCACCGCAACTCGCGGAAGACGCGCGTCAGGAGACGATGCTGCGCGTTTTTTCGACGCTTCGCAAGGGTTCCCTCGAACAGCCGGAACGGCTGGGCGCCTTCGTGAACTCGGTCTGCAATAACGTAATCTTCGAGACTCTCCGTTCGCACACGCGTGCCGCGCAGATGCCCGAGAATCAGCCCGATCCGCCCGACACGCGCTTTGACGCGGAATCGAACTTAGTGACGGAACAGCGTAAGTCGCACGTGAGGAAGGTGCTGGAAAGTCTGCCGGCCCGGGATCGCCAGGTGTTGCGCATGGTTTTCCTCGAAGAAAAGAATCGCGAAGAAGTCTGTTCCACAATGAAGATCGAGGGGGAGTATCTTCGCGTTCTGCTGCACCGCGCCAAGTCGCGCCTGAAGACAGAGATGACGAAGGCGCGCTTACATTTGTAGTCCGCTTGAAACGAACCCGGGCAGCGAATCACTATCTTATCGAAATGAGCGACATGGACCATCGAAAGGCCGTCGATCTGCACGCCAGCGAACGTTATTTCCTGGGCGAACTATCCGAAGGAGAATCGGAGGCGTTTGAAGCACACTTTTTCGAATGTTCCGAGTGCGCCGAAGACGTGCGGACGCACGCCGTGTTGGCGGATAACGCCAAGGCGGTCCTGGGTGACCGGACATTCCGCGAGGCTGCGCCGGCGCAAGATAAACGCGGATGGCTGGGTGCCTTCGGCCAATTTTGGGGACCGTTGCAAGCCGTGCCGGCTCTTGCCGCGATCGTCTTCGCCGCGCTCGCCGGCTATCAATCGCTCGTATTGATTCCGGCATTGCGGCAGCCGTCAATCGTCAGCACGCTTACGCTGAAACCGGCGGCACGGGGCGAGGAACCGGTGTACCACGCGCACAAGGGCGATCGATTCCTGCCGCTGCGCGTGGAGATCAATACGCCGCAACCGGTCCCCGAGTACCATTGCGAACTGCGGGCCGATTCCGGGGCCGTGCTCTTCCCCATGACCGCCGCCGCCCCGCCACCGGGAACACCACTGACCGTGCTGCTACCGCTCGCGAAACTTAGCGCCGGTCATTACACCTTTGTCATTGACGATTTACAAAAAAATGAGATCGAGCACTATCCATTTGTGTTAGACAAGTGAACTGAGGTGAAGCCGATGCAGATCGATCCGAGATTTGTCTTCTTGGGAAACGCGGTAGGCGTGGCCGCCCACATCCGGCGGCCGGAAGACAGAATTGTGTGGGTGAAGGGGCAGAGCAGTCTGCCGGTTACCGGAGGGTACTCGAAATCCGCAGCGGATTGCCGCGACTGTTCCGGCATCGTCACATTCGATTCCGCATCCACCTCCGCCAGCGCGGACTTCGTCGATCGCGATCGAGCCATCGCGCGAACCTTCGGCGAGCAAAACGATCAGCCGATCGAGACCCTGACTCACATCAACGCGACCGTAACGAATGTCGCCATGCTGACGCGAGTGACGGCGGAACGCGTGGAGATGAACCTGACGTCGCATCACGGGGGCACGGACGACGAGCCGCATATTTCCCCCAAGGGGAGCGCCATCGCGGGTTTGAGAATCGATGGGCATCTGCTGAACATCGAACTCGATACCGGTCTGTTCGATCGCCTGGGCAGCAAGGCAGGTTTCTGTGACGCGTACGCGGAAGACGAGGACTTTCGCGAGGATTTCGCCGCGCAACTCTTCAGAGGCAATCGCGAGGAGGCGCAAGGGAACCAAGGGGCTGACGACAACGATGACGATTCCGAAGTTCCCGAGTTTCATGGTTACATCGTCTGTACTCTGGTAAAGAAGATATCGTGGGCAGACAAGCCACACCCGAACGCTCAAATTCAGTTGAACCGGATTTATCTTCCGGACTATGGGCGTATCTTTGTGGCGGAACTGCTCATTGGCGAAGGGTCCAAGCGGCTTACCATGCTGCGTTTCGAATTCGGGTCGCCTGTCGGTGGATCGGGCGCGATCGGCGACGGTCAGACCAACGGCACCAAGCTGCCCTGAAGCGCGTTGCGGCGCTGACGCTTTTGGCGGTTCTGACGAACTGCCGCCCCGCGGAGAATCCAGCCGCGTTGTACGGCCAGGCGCGCACTGCCTATCGAAGAGGCGAGCTTCCGGTTGCGCTACGATACACCGAGCAGGGTCTCCAGAAGTGGCGAGATCCGAACCATCGCGAATGGCACTGGAACTTCGTGCTGCTGCAGTCACAGATCAAGCTCGGCTTAGTGAATGCGGCGGAAGTGTTGCCGCAGATCGCGACGCCTATTAACGACCCGAAGCTGCGGTCCATCGAAGCGCGGCGGTTAACGATCTTAGCCAACGCCTATATCAAGCTGGCGCGCACGCCGGAAGCGCAGGTGACACTCGGCCAAGCGGAGCGGATTACCGACGATGAGGCAGGAAAGGCAGAGATCGATCTGCTGACCGGCGGTTTGCTCGACGATCTTGGTAAACCAGATCAAGCCGAGCAACGCTATACCCAGGCGCAGCGGCGCAGCCGCAACTTACACGACCCATATCTGGAAGCCCAGGCGTTGAACAATCTTGGATATCTGCGCCTGGCCGCGGCGCGGTACGATGACGCCGTGCCATTCTTCGAGCGCGCCGTGGCCGGATTCGAATCAATCGGCGCGGAGCTCTACGGCAATGTGACGCGGCACAATCTGGCCATCTGCTACGGCAAGCTGGGGGATTTCGACCGCGCCATGGCGGAGCGCCGCAAGGCGCTGGAGTTCATGCGGGGCCATGCGAAGTCGGAGCTATACCAGGAACAAAACCTGGGCGAGCTCGGAAATCTTTATGTCGCGCAGAATCTGCCGCGAGAGGCCATTCCCTTTTTTGAGGAGGCGTTGCGCCTGGCGCGCCGCGTAAAGGATGGGCGCAACGCCGAAATATGGGCGGGCAATCTCGCGGGCGCGTTGCTGAGCACGCACGAATGGGAACGCGCCGACAAGCTGAACCGCGAGGCCCGCGAACTCGCGCTCCAATCGGCCCGCACCGGCGCGCTTCCGTATCTGCAGTTCAATGAGGCTGCGATTGAAGCGGGACGAGGCAATGCCGCGCGGGCGCGAACCCTGTACGCGGATCTGGCGATGACGCAAAGGTCGAATTCCGCTCTGTTGTGGGAGACTCATGCCGCCGCCGGGGAGCTCGAGGCCGCCAGCGGACGTTTGGCCGATGCTCGAGCGCACTTCGAGAATGCGATTCGAGTGATCGGAAAGGCGCGTTCCGTTTTGTACCGCCCGGAAGACAAAATCACTTTTCAGGCGCGGTTGATTCGGTTCTACGAAGAATACGTCGACATGCTGATGCAGGCCGGCGACTCCATCGGCGCTTTGCGGGCGGCCGATTCCAGCCGTGGAGTAGTGCTGGCGGAGAAGTTCGCCGGCGCTGCGGCGGTTCTCCCGGCTGGCGCGGTAGATTATCAGCGCATCGCCGCTCGTACCAAGTCCGTGCTGCTTTTTTACTGGCTCGCCGGTAGGCAGTCCCGCGCGTGGATTGTCACGTCACGCGCGACGCAGTCGATTTCGCTTCCGGCCGAAGACGAGATCTCAAGGCATGTGGACGGTTATCACCGGTTCATCGAAGAAGAGTTCGGCGATCCCCTGGCAACACATTCGGCTGATGCCGAGTGGCTGTCGGCGAAGGTGTTGCAGCCGGCGAGCTCGCTAATAGCCGCGGGCTCGCGAGTGGTCGTTGTACCGGATGGCGCCCTTCACAGCGTGAACCTGGGGACGCTGCCAGTCGGCAATCCAGCGGTTTACTGGATCACGCAGGTGACGCTATCGATTTCGCCATCGCTGCGGATTTTCGGCGCCGCCGCTGCGCCTTCGTCGGCTAAGCCGGGTTCGCTCCTGCTGGTCGGAGATCCTTCTCACCCGCCGCCCGGATTTCCGCGTCTTCGCTTCGCCGCGAAGGAACTGGCCAGCGTGGAGGCCCGGTTTCCGTTGAGTATGCGGCACGTCTTAACGGGCGACCGGGCGTCCCCCGATGGATATCGCGAAGCCGGCCCAGCGCGCTTTTCAGTGATCCACTTCACCGCTCATGCGCTCGCGAATCGGGCCAGCCCTCTAGATTCCGCCGTCATTCTGGCGCCCGCCCGCAATGAATACAAGCTATATGCGCGAGACATCGTGAAGATTCCCCTCACGGCCGACCTGGTGACGTTATCGGCGTGCCGGAGCGCGGGCGCGCGCGCCTATGCGGGCGAGGGCTTAGTCGGTTTCTCGTGGGCGTTCCTGCAAGCTGGGGCGCGCAAGGTGGTCGCGGGATTGTGGGATGCCAACGACCAGTCCACGGCCGAGTTGATGAACGCAATGTACGGCGGAATTGCCGCGGGCAAGACGCCGGAAGAGGCGCTGCGCGATGCCCAGATCGCCATGATCAATTCGCCCGGAAATCTCAGAAAGCCCTACTATTGGGGCGCTTTTCAGGTCTACACGGGCGGCAGTTGACGCGGTTCTTTCCAGAACGATAGCCTGAAAGGACGACGGGCTGGGGATGCGTCCGCGACCTTGGGAGGATGATTGGTTATATTGTTGTTCGGGCCGCCCGGTTGCGGAAAAGGGACTCAATCCCGCTTCATCACTGAAGGGATGAAGCTGCCCGCGATTTCCACCGGAGCGATGCTGCGGGAGACTTGCGCCGGGGGCTCCCCGTTGGCGAATACCGTTCGGGACCTGTTGGCGCACGGGGCGCTGGTGCCGGACGAGCTGGTGAACGAGATGCTGATTCACCGTCTGGCAAAGGACGATTGCCGGCGCGGATTTCTGCTCGACGGCCACCCGCGCACCGTCTCGCAGGCGCAATTCTTGCAAGGCTACTTGCGCGAACACTCGCATCCGGAACCCATCGTAATTCACCTCGATGTGGATGCCGTGGTGTTGATTGCGCGGCTCTCGTCACGCCGCCAGTGCCCGCTCTGCTCATCCATCTACAACATGCAATCGAAGCCGCCGCAGCTTCCGGGCTTCTGCGACTTCGATGGAGCGCGCCTGACCACGCGCACCGATGACCGCGTTGACGTGGTGCGTGACCGCATGACCGCGTATGAGAGATTGACCAATCCGGTGATCTCGTTTTATGCCGGAGAGCGTTATCACCGCCTCAACGGCGATCGGGCGCCACTCGAGATATCTCGCGAGATTACCGCGTTGCTGCGCGAGCGCTACACCAACTCTTCTTCGGCCTTGGGCAACACATCGCCGGGCCGCGCGAACCACACGTAAAGCGTGGGCAGCACGAAGATGCTCATCAGCAGCGTCGCGCTCAGCCCGCCGACGATGACAATGGCAAATGGACGCTGCGAATCCGAACCGATGCCGTGCGACATGGCCGCCGGAACCAAGCCCAGCGCCGCCACAAGCATTGTCATCATCACCGGGCGTAGCTTCATGACGGCGCCTTCCTGCACGGCCTCCGCAATCGATTTTCCGCGGCCGCGCAACTGATTGATGTATTCGAGCATGATGACGCCGGTCTGGACCGCGACCCCGAACAGAGCCAGAAACCCGACGCCCGAAGACACGCTAAAGCTGGTGCCCGTCAGGTATAACGCGTAAAGACCGCCGATCGGCGCGAGCGTCAGCGAAAGCAAAATGAGAGCCGCCCATTTGAACGAATTGAACATGGAATAGAGGATCAGATAAATCAGCAGGATGGTCAGAGGCACGATCACCGCGAGCCTGGCATTGGCGCGTTTCTGGCTTTCGTACTCGCCGGCCCAATCCATGTGATAGCCTTGCGGCAGCTTCACGTTCTTGGCGACCGCTTTCATCGCGCTCTCCACAGTGCTGGCGAGATCGCTGCCGCGTACGCTGTATTTGATGGCGATGTAGCGCGAGCTTCCTTCACGGAAAATCATGGAAGCGCCATCTTCTACTTTAATTTCGCAGAGCTGGCCGAGCGAGACGCGCTCGCCCGAAGGAGCCACGATGCGAATCGCGGCGATATCTTCTATGCTTCTTCGGTAAGGCGCTTGGTAGCGAACCACCAGATCGTAGCGCGCTTCGCCTTGAAGAATCTGAGTGACCGGCTTGCCTCCGACGGCCGTCTCCACGGCATCCTGCACATCGGTGACGTTGATGCCGTACCGGTCCGCTTTGCGACGATCGACGATCAGATTTATATTCGGCTGGCCGATGACGCGGAAGATGCCTAGGTCGGCAACGCCGTTGATCTTGCTCATCACGTTGACGACTTTGTCGCCAGTGGACTCGAGAGCCTTCAAGTCGGTGCCGTAAATTTTCACGGCGAGCTGCCCTTTGACTCCGCTGACCGCTTCTTCCATATTGTCGGCAATCGGCTGAGAGAAGTTCCAAAGCACGCCTGGAATAGTTTCGAGCTTCTGATCCATGGCGGCGATCAATTCATCTTTAGATTCGAACTGCTTGCGCCAGTGATCATGCGGTTTAAGATCGACGAAATATTCGGTGTTGAAAAAGCCGGTCGGGTCGGTGCCATCGTCGGGACGGCCGACCTGGGACACGACTTGCGTCACTTCGGGAAATGTCGCGAGGATGCCGCGCGCCTTACGGGCGATCTGTTCGCCTTGCGAAGGTCCGGTGCTGGACGCGAGAGTGCCGCGGGCCCAGATGGCGCCTTCGTCCAGATGGGGAAGAAACTCGGAACCGATGAGGCCGCCGATCGCCAAGTAGAAGCTGGAACTCATCAAGACAAGGACGACCGCAATGGTAATCCACCTGTGATTCAGGCACCAATGCAGTGCAGAGCTATAGCGGTTCGTGATCCAGCGCAGCATCGGGTTGTCCCACTCCTTGGCGCCCTTCCGAAAGACGAAACTGGCGAGCACGGGCGCGAGCAGCATGGAATAAAGCAGGGCGCCCAGCAGAGCGAATGCGACGGTCCACGCCATCGGGCGAAATAGCCGGCCTTCAACGCGCTGCAGGGTGAAGATGGGCAAGTACGAGGTGATGATGATCGCGATGGCATAGAAGACTGGCCGCTGAACTTCGTGCGCGGCTTTGCGGATCTTCTCGATGACCGGCATGTCTTCCGCGTCGGGATGGCTGACGTAGCGCAGAATGTTTTCGACCATGACGACAGCTCCATGCACTACCATGCCGAAATCCAGCGCCCCTAGCGAAAGCAGGTTCGCGGGAATTCCGCGCACTTGGAGTAGGATTGACGCGAAAAGCAAAGAGAACGGAATCGTCATGGCCACAATCAGCGAACTCGGGACGTTGCCGAGAAACAAAAACAAAATGAAAACAACCAGTACAATGCCTTCGGTTAGATTGTGCAGCACGGTGTGGGTCGTGAAATGCACTAAGTCGCTGCGATCCAGGTGAGGGACCACCTTGACTCCGGGGGGAAGAATTCCCCCGTTGAGCTCGGCAATCTTCTTGTGGATGCCTTCCAGCGTCTCATCCGGAAGCGCCCCTTTGCGCATCAGCACGATCCCCTCGATAACATCGTCATTGTCGAGCACGCGGCCGTTGTCGTGATGGATTGCCTTACCGAGTTTGCCAAGCCGGACTTTCGATCCCTGAATGACGTCCGCCACGTCGCGCACGCGAACCGGCGTTCCGTTCACCGCTTTGATTACCGTTGAACCGATATCTTCCGTATTGGACATCAGTCCGATCGCGCGCACATTGAACGCCTGTTGACCCTGCTCAATAAAGCCGCCGCCGGCATTCACGTTATTCGCTGAGAGGGCCTGTTCCACTTGCGCGATGCTGAGGCCATAAGAGACTAGCTTGTTCGGATCCACCTGAACCTGGTACTCGCGAGTGATCCCGCCGAAGATCGACACGTCCACCACGTTAGGCACGGACTTGAATTGCTTCACAAGCACCCAGTCCTGCAGTGACTTCAACTCCATGAGATCGTAGCGCGGATTCGAACTCGTGAGCGTGTAGAAATAAATCTGGCCGACCGGACTGTAGTTGGGGCCGAGTTGTGGGTTGAGATTCGGTGGCAGAGAAACTTGCGCTAACTTCTCCAGCGCCTGCTGGCGGCTGACCAGAGTATCGGCGCCATCGTCGAATACCAGAGTGACAACCGACAATCCGAATAGCGAAGTGCTGCGCATGCTCGAGAGCTGTTGAACCCCGTTCATCTGAGTTTCGATCGGGATCGTGACTTGCTGCTCCACTTCTTCAGCCGCATGGCCCGGCCACTGGGTAATCACTTGAACCCAGACGTTGGCAACGTCCGGATAAGCCTCCACCGGGAGATTGTGGAACGAGATGATGCCCCAGACCAGCAGCAACACCCCGAGACAGACGACGATTAGCTGGTTACGTAGAGCAAAATCGACAAGGTAACGGATCATCTAGCTCTGCTCGGTGGCACTCTCAAGCTGCAATGCATTGGAAACAACCCGGTCGCCGGGCGAAAGACCGCCGAGAATCTCCTGGAAGCCGTCTCCCAATGCCGGGCCGGCCTGGATGGCGACTCGGCGAAACCGGTTCGTCCCATCGGGGCGAAATACCCAATCCCGATCGTGCAAACGGATGACGGCGGAAGCGGGAATCACTGTACGCTGCTGTTTGCTGCGCGATGTGAACGTCACGCTCGCGAACATTCCCGGGCTCAGCAGGCCGCGTGAGTTATCCAGCTCAAGCCGTACCTTGGCGGTGCGAGTGGTTGGGTCGAGCACGCGCGAAATGTTGCTGACGCGGCCTTTCAGAACCCTGTCCTGATAGGCATTGAGCTGCACATTCGCAAAATCCCCGAGGTGCACCTGCGACAGATTGTTTTCGTAGACATCGCAAAGCACCCAGACGCGCGACAGATCGGAAATGGTAAACAGATTCGGCGCGTTGTCGGGGGACTTCACGCCGGCCGATGCGGTCACATTCTGTTCGGTAATCGTGCCGGAAACCGGCGCACGCACTTCAAACATGGACGAGATGTGTTTCGGGTCGCCGCCCAGAATCCGGATCCGCGTTTCGGCAGTCGTCAGATCCACTAACGATTTTTGTTCGGTATCCTCGGCGACCTGGAGCTCCTTTAGGGCGATGGCGCCATGATCATAAAGCAATTGAGAGCGCTCGAGCGCCTTCTTGGACAAAACGTCATCGACCTGAAATTTCTGGTAATCGGAGAAAGCCATCGACAGGTCCGGGCTGTTAATCAGCAGCAGCACCTGGCCCTTGCGGACGGTGTCGCCGAGGCGTGCTTTGATCTCGACGACCCTGCCTCCGGCCAGTGCGTTAACGGGAACGGCGCGGCTGACGTCCGGAGAGACGGAGCCGTTCACCTTCAATTCGTCGGCTGTGGACCGCGTGCCGGCGGAGACTAAGGGGAATCGTTCCCCATGATCGACCTTCAGCACGTTTACGTCGGGAGCTTCGTCGATCCGGACCTTAGCGGCATCGGCCTCGGTCACGCGCTTCTCGTGCGAACATCCACCGCCCGCCAGTGCGACGGCAGTAATGAGAAATAAGGACAGATTCTTCATTGGATTACCTCACGGCCTACGGCCAAGTTGAGCTGGTTTGCCGCGGATAGGTAATTGCCAACCAGGTTGCGATAGTTAAGTTGGGTGTCCCGATACGCTTTTTGCGCATCCAGGAAGTCGAGGAGCGATGCCGCGCCGTTCTTATAGGCGAACTCGATGTAATCGCGTACCTCCACGGCTTCGGGCAGATACTTTTGGCGGTACGGCAGCAGAATGTTATTCACGCTCTGCAACGTGGCGTAGCCGGAATCCACATCGCGCAGAATGTTGGTCTCGATGGACTGCCGCGAGCGCTCCGACCGCTGAATCTCAATAGCCGTTCGCGCCTTCTCGCCCTGATTCCGGTCGAAGATACGCAAGGGGATACTCACGTTCACGCCGAGCGTGTCGTAGCCGCCGGTGCGTTGATATTCGAGGCCAACGAAGGGATCGACCGAGCCGTTAGCGAACGCGAGCTGGTTATCGGTACGGGCTTTGTTTACCGCCGTCGCCGCGGAAACAAGGTCCGGCCGCGATTCGAGCGCGGCTTGACGCACATCGCTTAGCAGAATCGTGACCGGGTGAAAATCGAAATCGCCCGTGACGATAAAGCTGTCGATGGGCGTCTTATCGTTCATCAATGCCAGCAGCGCGATCTTCGCCGTCCGAAGATTTACCTGGGCGTTGATCAAGTCGCTTTCAAATTGCTGCCGCTGGAGTTCGATGCGAGCGAAATCGGAGCGCGAGATATCGCCGGCCTGCAGCCGGACGCGGCTGGTCTCGATTACCTTGTCGTAATACTGAATGTTCTGTTGTGCCAATTCAAGCAGTGACTGTTGTTGCAAAAAACGAATGAAGGCATCGCGAAGATTGAATAAGAGGTTACGGACCAAGTCCGCCTGGTCGGTTGCGGCAATGGCGGTGGAAAAGCGGGCGCTCTCCACTCGCAATTGACGCTTCCGCCGGCGCTCGAATAATTGCGACACCGTGGGCGTGATCTGGGCGTTCCCAAGCAGATCGATTTCGCTCGGGTGGAAAATGCGGTACTGATCGGTTACGAAATTGAGCTGCGGATTGGGACGGAGCCCCGCGGTGACTTCATTGGCGCGCGACTCCTCGATATTCAACTTACCCGCAAGTAAGCTCGGGTTATTCAGTTCAAAGCGCTCCCGCACCTCAGTCCAGCTAAATGATTTTTGGGCCTGCGAACTGCCCGCAAACGCAGCCAGAATAGAGAGGCAAGAGAGCGCGCGCCCTCTCAGGCTATGCATACACTCTCCTCAGATGAAATTGTTAGTTGAAGGGGGAGTTACAGGGCGGTAACGGGAGGTGCGCGGCCCAGCAGGCACGGCAGTTGCCGCGCAATGCTCTTATGCCGTGAAAAGAAGGTAAAGCCGAAGCAGAGGCTGAAACAAGCAAAGTAGAAAATCGCAGTGACTTGCAGATTTTCGAGCGCCTGCAGCAGGTGACTGAGCTGCACCGAAGACTTGCCCGCAACGCTTCCATCGGAAGTGCGGTGCTGGGCTGTCAGGCCCAACTCCGAAAGGCCCAAAATATCGTCGCTGGCCGAAACGCACGGGAACAGCGATAAGACAATCACGGCCACTGCTGCGAACCGGCTCATCCGGCTGCCGCCGGACACAAGCCTGCCGCGCCGTTCCGCGAACGCAAACGCCGACAGCGCGATGAACCCGAGGGTCGCCCAGATTACGTTCAGGGCAGTGGTCAAATACACGTCTCTTTCAGTGTACAGCAGAACTCCGGCCCTGCTACTGTTACAGAGCATGGCGGAGCAGATTGACGAGAAATCGAGGTTGGGGAAGTTCTTTACCAGCCTCGGGCCGGGCCTGATTGCCGGCGCGGCGGACGACGACCCTTCGGGAATTTCTACTTACTCCGTCACCGGCGCGGCGTTCGGCTACAGCGCTCTCTGGACCGCGCTTTTTTCATTTCCGTTGATGGCCGGCGTGCAACTGATGTGCGCCCGGTTGGGGATGGTTACCGGGCGGGGCCTCGCGGGTGTGATTCGCGGCCACTATCCGAGATGGGTGCTATGGGGCGCCTGCCTGCTGCTCATCATCGCCAACGTATTCAATATCGGCGCCGACCTCGGTGGCATGGCCGATGCGATGAACATGGTCACGGGAATCCCGTCATTCATTTGGACTCCGGTATTTGCGCTCGTCATCGTGTTATTGCTTTTCTATTCTTCCTATCGGACTATGGCGCGCGTCTTCAAATGGCTCACGCTGGTGCTTTTCGCTTACGTGATCGCGGCATTCCTGGCGCATCCGGACTGGAAGAAAGTGCTGCTGTTCACTGTGATTCCACACATTACGTGGTCGCGATCCTATCTCGCGGTGCTGGTTGGAATTCTCGGGACCACCATATCGCCGTATCTGTTTTTCTGGCAGGCCTCGCAGGAAGTGGAAGAAGAGCGCGCGCTGGGGCGCAAGACCGTGGGCTCGCGAAAGGGGGCTACCGACGAAGAACTGAAGGCGTCTCGCAGGGACGTGGTGCTCGGTATGTTCTTCTCAAATTTCGTGATGTTTTTCATCATCCTCACCACCGCGGCGACCCTGAACGCTCACGGTAAGACGGATATTTCAACAGCGCAGGATGCCGCCGAAGCACTGGGTCCACTGGCGGGACGAGGCGCATACCTGCTGTTCACGCTGGGACTGGTTGGCACCGGGATGTTAGGCGTGCCGGTACTGGCAGGTTCGTGTGCATACGCCATCGCCGAGGCCTTCGCTTGGGGCGCATCGTTGAACCGTCCGCCGCACCTGGCGCGCCGGTTCTATACCGTGCTGGCCGTAGCAATGGTGTTGGGGCTGGGCCTCGACTTCATTGGGTTGAACGCGGTGAAGATGCTATTTGCCTCCGCGGTGCTCAATGGCGTGCTCGCGCCGCCGCTGATTGTCCTGGTTGTCTTATTGACCAGCAACCAAAAGGTGATGGGCCAGAGAACGAGCGGCCTGTTTATGCGGTCACTCGGGTGGGTTGCGGCCGCCGTAATGTCCGTTGCTGCTGTCGGAATGTTCTTGGCCTAAGGGCGGCGCGCGCTCATGCGGGCGCCCCAACCCAGATAACGCAGCAGCGCCGCGCGGTTGGCCCAGCAGAACTGGCGGAACTCGGAATCCGTCATGCTTTCAGCGTGCAGCCCGCAGTAAGTTTCCACCCGCCAGCGAAGGTAAGGGCTTCGCCAGGGTTGCAGCCGGTAGCCCCGCGTTAAACGCCAGACCAGCAACAGCATCACAAACCAGGCTTGCTGGCCGCGGTGGCATTGGCTTTCGTCGGAGTAGCATAATACCCGCTACGCGTGCGCACCACGGGATGTCCGGGACCGTTGGCGATCACCTTCACCGTGCGATACGTTCCGTCCAGAGCAGAGTTCAGCGGACTATACGCCAGCGTGTACTGGTTGCGGATATCTTTCGCGACCTGGTGAGCTATACGGTCCACTTCAGCAACTTCATGCGGATAATATGCCTGCCCGCCGGTGGCATCCGTCAGCGCGTTCAGAGCGCGTTTGGCCCGATTTGCCTCGCGTCGCTCCTCTTCCGTAAGAAGGCCGATCGCGTAAATGATGACCTCGCTCTTTTGAGCTTCCTGCACCAGGTTTTCCAGACTAACGATGCTGGCGTTGTCGTTGCCGTCGGTTACGACCAGAAGCACCTTCTTGATCTTCTGCGCCTTCTCTTTCTCGTAATCGATTGACATCCGCAGAGCATCGCGCATGGCCGTGCCGCCGCGCGAATCAATCTTGGTCAGGCCCTGCTCCATCTGTTTCACGTCGCTGGTGAACGGCTGATCCAGAAAAGCTTCGTCGTTGAAATTGACAATGAAAACCTCGTCGTCGGGATTCGATTCTCTGACCAGAGCGAGCGCGGCCGATTCCACCTTCTGTCGCTTGTCCCGCATGCTGCCGCTGTTATCGACAATGATCCCTAGCGAGACCGGAACGTCTTCCCGCTTGAACTGCTTCAACGGCTGCTGAACGCCATTCTCGTAAACCTGGAACGCACTCTGCGGAAGATTGGTGACCAGGTGTCCGGATTTGTCCTGGACCGTCGCATTCAAAACCACGAGCCGCGTTTCCGTGGTGAAATCCGCTTGCTGCGCGAAGAGAAAAGTTCCAACCAGCGCGGCTCCTGCGATCCCGAATGAGAATAACCGTCTATTGAGTCGGTGCATAATAACCTAACCTCCAGAATGCACGAAGTGGAGGCAGGCCGCGCGGCTGCACCAATTTGACCTGCACCTTGCGATATTTTCCATCCCGCCCCGCATTGGTGGGCGTGTAGCCGAGGATGTACTGATTTCGTAGTTCGATGCCGATCTTGGCCGCGATGTCGGGCAGTTCATTCAAGTTCTCCACTGCGTACGCTCGTCCGCCGGTCTGCTCCGAGATTTCGGTCAACAGGCCCGGGCCGGACAGTTCCTCCGCGGTTCGCCCGCGCGCTGACATCGACTCGTAAATGCCGATCGCATAGATTTGGACGTCCGCTTCGCGTACCAGGTTCTTGATTTCGCTCTCGGTGTAACGGCTGCTGTTGTCGCCTCCATCGGAGATGATCAGGAGCGCCATGCGGTGATTGTGCGCCTTCTTCATCTGGTGAAGTGCGAGGTACACGCCGTCGAGAAGCGCAGTCCGCCCTTTGGATTGGGTGAACGTCAGCTTGTTCTGAATTTCCTCAAGGCTCGTGGTGAAGCCATTGACCAGTTCGGGGCGGTCGTTAAACTCCACCAGGAAAAACTCGTCCTCGGGATTGGTTGTCTTGAAGAATTGCGCTACGGCTTGGCGCGACTTATCGAGCTTGCTACCCATGCTCCCGCTTGTATCGAAAACCAGACCCACCGAAAGAGGCGCATCTTCGCTCGCAAAATGCAGCAGCTTCTGCTCGGTCTTGTCTTCAAACAATCGGAAATTCTCGCGCTCCAGGCCAGTCACAAAGCGGTTCAGCGGATCGGTGACCGTTACTGGGATCAAAACTACCGTAGTATCGATTCGAATATTGGCCCGTGGAGTGGGGGCTTCGGGCGAAGTTGGCTTGGCCCGGGGCTCGATTTTTACTTTCGCCTGGTCCGCGGGCGAGACTTTCTCGGCTGACCAAACCGCACCAGTCAGGCAGATTAGAAGGACGGCGGCTAAGAAGAAGAAATGACGGGATCGCACGAGATGCTTCCCTTTCTGACCAAAGTTTAGCATACGGATTTTGTAGTACCATGGCCTGTGCCACGCAAAATACTGGGCGTTATCCCTGCACGGTACGCATCCTCCCGTTTCCCTGGTAAAGCCCTCGCCGCCATCGCCGGCCGAACTATGCTCGAGCACGTATACGAGCGAGTTAGCGCGGCGCGTTACGTGTCGAATGTGATCATTGCGACGGACGACGATCGCATTTTTAAGGCCGCCCGCGACTTCGGAGCCCAGGTCCGGATGACCCGCGCGGACCATCTTTCGGGCACCGATCGCGTGGCCGAAGTGGCGTCTACGGAAGATGCGGAACTGGTTGTGAACATCCAGGGAGACGAGCCGCTGATCGACCCCGCGGCGATCGACGCGGCGATTCTGCCGCTGCTCGACGAACCCGCGATTCCCATGGGCACGCTGAAGAAGAAAATTGAATTTGCGCGCGAGGTGGACGATCCGAACGTGGTGAAAGTGGTGACGGACCGCTTTGAAAATGCGCTCTATTTTTCGCGCTCGCGAATGCCATACGCTCGCGAAGCCCAGCCGGCAACCTATTTCAAGCACATTGGGTTGTATGTCTATCGGCGTCGGTTTCTGTTGAGTTATCCGGATCTGCCGGTTTGCGCGCTCGAACTGGCGGAGCGGCTGGAGCAGTTGAGAGCGCTCGAGAATGGATTCAAGATTCGCGTTGTGGAGACCGAGTACGAGTCGCTGGGGGTGGATACGCCGGCAGACCTGGAGCGCGTTCGCTTCCTGTGGGAGGCGACGCTGAAGCCCGTAAACGCGGGCTCTGGAGGGGGTGGAGTTACCTAGGATGGCGAAATACATTTTTGTAACCGGTGGCGTGGTCTCTTCGCTGGGGAAGGGAATTGCGGCGGCTTCCATCGGGTGTTTGCTCGAGAGCCGCGGCTTGCGCGTTAGCTTGCAGAAGTTCGATCCCTACTTGAATGTGGATCCGGGGACGATGAGCCCTTTCCAGCACGGCGAAGTTTTTGTGACGGACGACGGCGCCGAGACCGATTTGGATCTGGGGCATTACGAGCGCTTCACTCACGCTAAACTGACGCAGGCGAACAACCTGACTTCGGGCAGAATCTACGAGCAGATCATCGCGCGCGAGCGGCGCGGCGACTATTTAGGTAAAACGGTGCAGGTGATCCCGCATGTGACCAACGAGATCAAAGCCGCCGCCAAAAAGGTGTCGGCGGATGTGGATGTGGTGATTGTCGAGATCGGCGGCACCGTGGGCGATATCGAGTCGCTGCCGTTCCTCGAAGCCATCCGGCAGATGCGCCACGAACAGGGACGCGACAACTGCGTTTTCGTGCATGTGACGCTGGTACCGTGGATTGCGGCGGCGCAGGAATTAAAGACCAAGCCCACGCAGCACAGCGTGAAGGAACTGCGCGCCATCGGTATCCAGCCGGACATTCTGCTGTGCCGCTCGGAGCGCTTTCTTCCGCAGGAAATGAAGGAGAAGATCGCGCTCTTCTGCGACGTGGATGTGGAAGCCGTCGTGACGGCGCGCGACGTGGACTCCGTGTATGAAGTGCCCATCGTCTTCGCCGCGGAAGGCGTCGATGAGATCGTGCTGCGGCACCTGCAACTGCAGGCCGGACCGCGCGACTTATCCAAGTGGCAGGGAATGATCGACCGGCTTAAGAATCCGATGGACGAAGTCTCCATCGGCTTGGTCGGGAAGTATGTGGAGTACGAAGATTCCTACAAGAGCTTGAAGGAGGCCCTGCTGCACGGCGGCATGGCGCACCAGCTCAAAGTGAATATCCACTGGATTGAAGCCGAAGGGATTCGCGGGCCGGATTGGGAGCGGCAACTGGAAGGGTTCGACGGAATTCTGGTACCGGGCGGATTCGGAAAGCGCGGCATCGAAGGCATGATCTCAGCCATCCGGTTCGCCCGCGAGCGCAAGGTGCCGTACTTCGGAATTTGCCTCGGGATGCAGACCATGGTGATCGAATTCGCGCGCAATGTGTGCGGGCTGGAGCGTGCCGATTCGACCGAATTCGACCCGGCGACGCCGCATCGCGTGATCTTCAAACTGCGCGAGTTGAAGGGCAACGACGAGCTGGGCGGGACCATGCGGCTGGGCGCGTGGCAGTGCGTGTTGAGCGACGACAGCTTCGCGCGTGACGCCTACAAGCACCGCGAGATCAGCGAGCGGCACCGTCACCGGTTCGAGTTCAATCGCGAATATGAGGAGACCTTGAGAGCCGGCGGGTTGCGAATCACGGGCGAAACGCCGGACGGAACCTACGTGGAGATTTGCGAAATTGCCGACCACCCGTGGTACTTGGGATGCCAGTTCCATCCGGAGTTTAAATCGAAGCCAATGGAGCCGCACCCGCTGTTCGAATCGTTCATCGGCGCGGCGTATCTGCACCGGCGACGAAGGCTGAATCCGCTCGAAGCTCACATAAGCGACTACGCTCGTGCCCGCTGAGTTATTTTCATGGGCATTGTTCTCCGGGGCATCACTCGGCCTGATCGCCGGGCCGTGCGTCATCGAGAGCGAAGAGCACGTGCACTTCATGGCGGCGGCGATTCAGAAGATCGCCGGGCCGTTTGTATTCAAAGCATCGTTCGATAAGGCCAATCGGACGAGTCTTGCCGCAAACCGCGGGCCTGGGCTGCGCGAAGGGCTTCGCATTCTAGCCGGCGTGCGCGCGGCAGGATATCCGGTGCTGACGGATATTCACGAGCCTGCGCAAGCAGCCGTGGCGGCCGAAGCGGTCGACATTTTGCAGATTCCGGCGTTCCTCTGCCGTCAGACGGATCTGCTGCTCGAGGCTGGGCGCACGGGGAAAGTCGTCAACATTAAAAAGGGGCAGTTCGTTTCGCCGGTCGATATCCGGCACGCGGCCGACAAGGTGGCCTCTACCGGGAACACGAAAATTATTCTCACCGAGCGCGGGGCATCCTTCGGCTACAACAACCTGGTGGTGGACATGCGCGGGCTGAAGATCATGCGCGAGTTCGGCTGGCCGGTGGTCTTCGATGCCACGCATAGCGTCCAATTGCCGAGCGGGGCCGGCGGCGTATCGGGCGGGCAGCCGCAATTTATCGAAACCCTTGCGTCGGCGGCGGTGGCCGTGGGGGTCTCGGGCGTTTTTGTCGAGGTGCACGACCATCCCGAAAAGGCTTTGTCCGACGGGGCGAATGCGCTGCGCCTCGATCTGCTGCCATCCTTCTGGAAACGGATGCAGATGATCCACTCGCTGGTTCACAGTCCGGAATATCTCAACGGCGCTTAGCGGTCCAGCGTCATAGACTAGAGAGGGAGCGCCCGGAGTGAAAGCTATCTCGTTGAAGCAGAAACAGTCTCGCCGCCAGTTTGGTTTCTCGTTGATTGAGTTGTTGATCGTAATCGCGATCATTTTGATTATTTTGGCGATCGCGCTGCCGAAGCTGAACACAGCGCGCCGGTATGCGCAGGAGATGGCCGCCATTAGCACCCTAAGGACCCTCCATTCGGCGGAGGCGCAATTCTACTCGCAGTACGGAAAATTTGCGGCGACGTTGGATGAACTGGGCCCCCCGGCTAGCGGCGCGCCCACGGCGGCGGCCTCGGACCTGATACCGGGCGATCTGGCCAAAGGCGAGAAAGGCGGTTATAAGTACTCGCTCTCCGTTTCCCCAAGCGGCGGTTATATTATCAATGCGAACCCGGTCATCTTTAATACGAGCGGAAGTCGCACTTTCTTTTCCGACCAGAGCATGACGGTTCACGAGAATCGAGGGCCGGAACCGGCTACTGCCACCAGCCCGGAAATCAAGTAGCGTCTTGGACCCGCTGCAAACGCAAGGCCCTCTGGCGCTAGTCGCGTCGGCCGTCACTCCGGTCGTGATGGTGTCCGCGACGGCCATCCTGATTAGCGGCGTCAACTCCAAGCACATTTCCTTGGCTGACCGGTTGCGGAACCTGACGGCTGAATACCGTTCGCCTGCGACGACCGAGCGGCGGCGGCAAAACATCCTGGCACAGACAATGGTTTTTCAGCGGCGGCTGCGGCTTGCGACCATAGCCCATATGTCTCTGTATGCGGCGACCGCCTGTTTCATCGTGATGGTGCTCGTCATTAGTTTGACGCCCATCCGGCAGGCGTTTGTAGCCGTGACACTGCCGTTCTTTCTGGCCGGCGTGATTCTGCTGTTTACCGCGGTTGTCACCGAGATTATCGAGCTGCGCTCCGCAGCCAAGACAGTAGCTTTGGAATTGAGCTCGCTTCAAGACACGACTTCCGTGTGATACGATATTTGTATGGCTGGTCAGGTGACTAGTCAGAGGTGCAATATGGCAACGTGGCAATTGCAAGTGGCGAAGGCGAGATTCAGCGAGTTTCTGGAAGCGAGCCTGGAGGAGGGTCCTCAAGTGGTGACACGTCGTGGTGTGGAGGCAGCCGTTCTGGTGCCGATTGAGGAGTGGCGCAGGCTGAAACAATTGTCGCGGCCGACATTGAAGCAGTTGCTGCTTGCTCCGGAGGCTCGCGTGGATGACCTCGCACCGATTCGTAGAGCGTGGCGTCCTCGGCCCCCGGTCGCGTTTGAATAGATGTACCTGCTCGACACCAACGTCATCTCCGAGCTGCGAAGAATCAAGCCGCACGGCGCGGTGATTGCGTGGCTGGAAGATATTGCCGAAGAGGCAATTTTCTTATCGGCGGTGACGTTGGGCGAGTTGCAGGCGGGCGTGGAGATCACGCGACGCCAAGACAGCGCGAAAGCCATGGAGATTGAGCGCTGGCTTGATCAGGTAGCCGGCTCGTGTCAGATACTGCCCATGGACGCGCGAACTTTTCGTGAATGCTCGCGGCTGATGGATGGTCAGTCGCCCCAACTCTTCGGGGATGCCATGCTGGCGGCCACGGCGCGGGTGCACCGGCTCACGATGGTCACGCGCAACATCCGGGACTTTAAAGGCTTCGGCATTTCGCTGCTGAACCCGTTTACATCGAAGGCGACTAGCTAGACTACTGCCTTCGGCGCGTGTATCTCCTGCAAACTCCAGACACGAATTGGGTCTCGTCGGCGAGAAGCCACGGCTTCGGCCGCTGCCCGGGCTCCGCTGAGCGTCGTGATGCAAGGAACACGGTACAGCACGGCACTGCGGCGAATCGATTTCTCATCGGTGAATGACAGCGCGCCAGTCGCGGTGTAGATCACCAGTTGCAAGCCGCCCGCTTTGAGAAGATCGACCGCATTGGGCCGGCCTTCATTCACTTTGAACACGACTTTGCAGCGCATTCCGGCGGCTTCGAGCGCAGCGGCGGTGCCGCGCGTGGCCACCAGCTGAAATCCGAGATCGTAAAACTTGCGCGCCACGGCAACGGCTTCGGGCTTGTGACGGTCGTTGACGCTGACGAAGACCGTGCCCTTGTCGGGCAGCGGCGTGCCCGCGCTGAGCTGGGCTTTGGCAAAAGCTTCACCGAAGTTTTCTCCCACTCCCATCACCTCTCCTGTAGACCGCATTTCAGGACCGAGCGCGGGGTCCACACCCGGAAATTTGTTGAACGGAAAAACAGGGGACTTCACGAAGTTTTGCGACACGGGCAGGCGGCCCCTGTGGGCGGTCACGTCGCGCAGTTTGCGGCCGAGCATCAGGCTAACCGCCAATTTGGGAAGCGGCACACCGGTCGCTTTACTCACGTACGGCACCGTTCTCGAGGCACGCGGGTTCACTTCGAGGACAAACACGACGCCGTCTTTGATCGCATATTGAACGTTCATCAGACCGATCACTTGAAGCGCGCGCGCCAGGCGCACGGTGTAATTCTCAATCGTCTTGATTTCAGACTCCGGAAGCGAGTTTGGAGGAAGCACGCAGGAGCTGTCGCCCGAATGGACGCCGGCTTCTTCGATGTGCTCCATGATTCCGGCGATCAGGACGTCTTCGCCATCGGAGAGCGCGTCAACGTCTACTTCGGTGGCGTCCTCAAGAAACCGATCGATCAATACGGGCCGGTCCTGTGAAAAGCTCACGGCCTCCCGCATGTACTGGCGAACCGTTTCTTCCTCGTAGGCGATGACCATCGCGCGCCCGCCGAGCACATAACTCGGCCGCACCAGCACCGGGTAACCGATACGGCGCGCCACTTCGCAGGCTTCTTCCACGCTAGTCGCCGCGCCGTTCGGCGGCGATGGGATTTTCAGTTCGTCGAGCAGTTTGCCGAAGAGCTTGCGGTCTTCGGCAAGGTCGATGTTCGCCGGATCGGTGCCGATAATCGGCACGCCCAGGCGTTTCAAAGGCAGCGCAAGATTCAGCGGCGTCTGTCCGCCGAACTGCACGATTACGCCGTCAGGCTTCTCGGTATCGTAAATATTCAGAACGTTTTCGAGCGTGAGCGGCTCGAAATAGAGGCGGTCGCTGGTATCGTAATCGGTCGAGACGGTCTCCGGGTTGCAGTTCACCATGATCGATTCGACACCTTCCGCCTGCAACGCAAACGACGCGTGACAGCAGCAATAATCGAACTCAATGCCCTGGCCGATGCGGTTCGGTCCGCTACCGAGTATCATGACTTTCTTGTTCGAGGTTGGCTCGGCTTCGCAATGCGCTTCGTAGCAAGAATAGAGATACGGCGTGAAGCTCTCGAATTCCGCGGCGCAGGTATCGACGCGATTGAACACCGCGACGACGCCGAGCTCCTTGCGGCGCGCGCGCACATCGAGTTCGTTCACGTTCCAGCCGCGTGCCAGCCGTGAATCCGAGATGCCGCGCCGTTTCGCGCGCGCAAAATCATCGCGTACAAGCGAGGCGTAGGGCTTCGCCTTTAATTCAGCTTCCAGCGCAACCACTTCGCGCAATTGCTCCAGGAACCATGGATCGATGGAGGTCATCTCGTGGATGCGCTCCACGGAGTAACCGCACTCGAACGCGAAGCGGATATAGTTCAAACGATCCGGCGTTGGCGTGATCAGCTTCCGAGGAATCAGCTCGCGATCATAAATTTCCGAGCCCGACGCCTTGCCGGTTTCGAGGCTCCGGATGCCCTTCCACAGCGCCTGCTTGAAGGTTCGCCCGATCGCCATCACTTCACCTACCGACTTCATCTGTGTGCCGAGAGTCGGGTCGGCGCCGGGGAACTTTTCAAACTGCCACTTCGGAATTTTAACCACAACGTAGTCAATCGTCGGCTCGAAACACGCCGGCGTGACTTTGGTGATGTCGTTGCGAATCTCATCGAGCCGGTACCCCACGGCCAGTTTCGCGGCGATCTTGGCGATCGGAAATCCGGTTGCTTTCGACGCCAGCGCCGAGCTGCGCGACACGCGCGGATTCATCTCGATCACCACCATGCGCCCGGTGCGCGGATGAATCGCGAACTGCACATTCGAGCCGCCCGTATCCACGCCGATCTCGCGCAGGCAGCGCACCGCCCCATCGCGCATCATCTGGTATTCGCGGTCGGTAAGCGTCTGCGCCGGAGCGACGGTGATGGAATCACCCGTGTGGACGCCCATCGGATCGAAATTCTCGATGGAGCACACGATGATGACGTTGTCGGCCAGATCGCGCATCACCTCGAGCTCGAATTCCTTCCATCCGAGCGCACTCTCTTCGATCAGAACTTCATGCACCGGCGATAGCGCAATGCCGCGCTCGAGAATGGTCTGGCACTCCTCGCGGTTGTAGGCAATGCCGCCGCCGCTGCCGCCCATCGTAAAGCTGGCGCGCAAAATAACCGGATATCCGTTGCGCTCCGCGAATGCGAGCCCGTCCTCTATATTGTTCACGAGCTGCGACATCGGCGTCTCAAGCCCGATCTTGTGCATCGCATCTTTGAACAGAAGCCGGTCCTCAGCCTTTTTGATGGCATCGATTTTCGCGCCAATCAGCTCCACGCCATATCGATCGAGGATGCCCGCCTCGGCCAGCTCGACGGACAGATTCAGACCAGTCTGCCCGCCAACCGTCGAGAGCAGCGCGTCGGGGCGCTCCTTGCGGATGATCTCCTCCAGATACTGCACGCTGAGCGGCTCGATGTAAGTGACGTCCGCCAATTCCGGGTCCGTCATGATCGTCGCGGGATTGGAATTGACCAGGATGACTTCGAAGCCATCGGCCTTGAGTGCCTTGGCCGCCTGTGTGCCCGAATAATCGAATTCGCAGGCCTGTCCGATGATGATGGGGCCCGAGCCGATGATCAGAATGCGGTTCAGGTCATTGCGTCTCGGCATGGCTACTTGCTGTCCAACATGAGTTTGACGAAATCGTCAAAGAGGTAGTGAGAATCGTGCGGGCCCGGCGCGGCTTCCGGATGATATTGGACGCAGAACACCGGATGGTTGCGCAATCGGAAACCTTCCAATGTCTGGTCATTCAAGTTTAGGTGCGTGAACTCGACATCACGTGGATTCAGCGAATCGGGATCCACCGCGAATCCGTGATTGTGCGAAGTTATTTCGACTTTGTTGGTGAGTTGATTGAGCACCGGATGATTGCCGCCGCGATGCCCGAATTTCAGCTTGAAGGTCTTGCCCCCGGCCGCCAGTCCAAGAATCTGCTGGCCCAGGCAGATACCGAAGATCGGCGTTTTGCCAATCAGGCGGCGCACATTGTCGATCTGCGTCGTAAGCGGTTCGGGATCGCCGGGGCCGTTTGAAAGAAACACACCGTCGGGCTGGAGCGCGAGCACATCCTCGGCGGATGTCAATGCGGGGACCACGGTCACCTCGCAGCCGACATGCACCAGCCGGCGCAGAATATTCTTCTTGATCCCGTAATCGTAGGCCACTACGCGGAAGCGCGGCGCAGCGTCCTTGCGCATCACTTCCGAAGGCGAGCACGCTTCCACCGATTCACTCCAGCAGTATGATGTTGGCGTGGAAACGCGGCTGGCCAAATCGAGGCCGCTCATGGAAGGAGTCGCCCGGGCGCGCTCAATCAACCGTTCACCGCTCGACTCCGTAGCGGAAAGCACCCCGCGCATGACGCCCCGGCTGCGCAGATGCCGCACCAGCGCGCGCGTATCCAATTCCGAGACGATTGGGATCTGGTGCTTGCTTAGAAATTGCTGCGCGTTTTCGTCCGAGCGCCAGTTGCTGGTCACGTTCGAGAATTCACGAACGGCCAAGCCTTCGATATAGGGATGCGCCGATTCACTGTCGCTAAAGCTGGTTCCGTAATTGCCGATCTGCGGATTGGTCAGAATCACGATTTGCCCGCAATACGACGGGTCCGTGAAGATTTCCTGATAGCCAGTAAGCGATGTATTGAACACCACTTCACCCGCGCGTTCGGCGGGCGCGCCAAAGCTCTTGCCCTCGAAGACTGTTCCGTCTTCCAGGGCTAGGATTGCAGAATCCAATATTTCCTCCCGGGATTTTGACCAGCCCGCGCGCTGCGAGCCGGGTAACTTTCAGTTTACAGGAAGTAGGCCGGCGTTCGGGCTAGCCTAAGCGCGCGCGGCTGGCGCTGGCGGCACTTTCGGATTTCGCGGGCTTGCGGGCGGCAAGTTGAAAGCGGCGGAGCTGGTCCGTGACGCAGACCAGAAACATGGGTTGGCGGGCATTTTTGAGCACATCGATCACGCGCTCGGAGTCGTCTTCCAGATAGATGTTCTTGCCGTCTGTAAGGAGATGAATTTCCGCTTCCGCGGCTACGGCGTCGCTCAGGCGCTTCCCCATTTCCTTTTGCAGGAAGCGCAGCACCCGGCGAATTTTTTGCAGCGAAAAACCTTTGCGGCGTAGCGCCGCGATTACGGAAACTTCCACGACTTCCTGCGGCCGGTAGACTCGCCGGTGACCGTCCTGCTTCGGCGAAACCACATTCCGCTCATCCCACCACTGCAACTGGCGCAGACTCACGCCGGAGATGCGCGCCACATCGCTGCTCGTGTAAACCTCGTCGGTCGGCAATACTACAGGAAGCGACTTTTTTGTTTTGAACATTTCGCCATTCCTCTGTACCCGCAAAAACGGATCACTCCAGGATTCTACTCGATTGCGAGCGTCGATGGGAGCCCGTCAGCTTGGCGATGAAGGGCGACGGACCGCGCGCTTCACGATTAACACGATCGCGACCATTGGAACGGCGAGAAGCATCCCGATGGGCCCAAACATCAGACCTGCTGCCAGCGTGATTAGAATTGACAAAAATGGATTCACGCCCGCGCGACCGGCGGCACGCGGCGAGAGGACAAATCCATCGATGATCTGGATTATCAACCACGCCCCGAGAACATAAATCAGCTTCCAGATGTCGTCGGTAGCGGACCACTTGACCAGCAATCCCAAGCCGAGCGCGATCACAGGCCCGAGGTGTGGAAGCAGATTGATAATCCCGCAGAGCACGCCCACCAGAAGCCACCAAGGCACGCCCGTGATGGCGAACGCTGCTACATAAAGCACGATTACGATCAGCGCGTTTTGAGCCTGCGCCTTGAGATAAGCGCCGAGCGTTCGACCAATTTCGGTGCCGGCCGGCATACGCTACTTCAAAATTTCACGTGCGCAGTTATAGCCCGAGGCGCCCATGACGCCCCCGCCCGGATGCGTTCCGCTGCCACAGAGAAACAGTCCGTCGATGGGCGCACGGTAGCCGGGGCGGGTGGCGAACATCTGGTCGAGAGCCAGTTCGCCGTGGAAGATATTGCCGCCGGTGATGCCGAACTTGCGCTCTAAATCGACGGGAGTCAAAGATTGGCGATGCACCAGAATCTTCCTCAGGTTCGGGATCTCTTCTTCGATCAGATCGAGCACGCGCTCGGTCACCGGCTCGCGAAGGTCGTCCCAATTTCCTTCGCGCAGTGTGTACGGCGCGTACTGCAGGAACACGCCCATGATGTGATGTCCGGGCGGCGCAAGGCTCGCATCGTACATGGTGGGAATCGTCATTTCAAGCAGCGGGCTGCGCGAGGGCCGGCCTTGGCGAGCGTCCGCCCATGCCGCCTCAACGTACTCGATTGACGGGCAGATGTGGATCGTTGCGCGATGCTGCGGACCGGCGCCGCCAGGCAGCGCGCGGAACTCCGGCACTCCGTTCAATGCGAGGTTGATCTTCATCGAGGTGCCTTCGGTGCGGTAGCGCTTGATGCGCGCGGTGAACTCGTCGGGAAGCGCATTCGCCTCGACGAGGTGGAGGTAAGTTGTCGGTGGATCGAGGTCGGAAAGTACAAGCGGTGCCGTGACCTCATCGCCGTTTTCAAGGACAACTCCATACGCCGCGTGGGCCTTAGTCAGAATGCGCGTGACGGTGGTATTCAGGCGAATCTGCGCGCCGTAACTTTGGGCGGCGGCGGCGATCGCATTCGGAATTGCTCCCATTCCGCCCTGCACGAAGCCCCACAGCCCGCGTTTGCCGCCCACCATTCCCATCACGTGATGCAGCAAAATGTAGGCGGTGCCGGGCGAACGAGGGCCGCCATTTGCGCCGATAAATCCGTCGGTTGCGAGCGTCACTTTAATCTCTGGCGATTCGAACCACTCGTCCAGAAAATCCATAACACTCCACGTCAGCAGCTTCTCGAAACTCTTCAGCTCTTGCGCTGTTAGCTTGGGCGCGAGCGCCGCGACGATATCGGCAGGTGGCGGCTCCAGCAGAGTGGATGCAAATGCTTCGGCAATGCGCTCGAGATTGTGCTCGTACTTCGGAAACGCTTCGGCATCGCGCGCCGAAAACTTCGCCACCTCGGCAAGCGTCCGTGCAGCATCCTGCCACATGAACAGATGCCGCCCATCGGGAAACGGGGAGAAGAACGCGGGATCTTTCGGCAGCACCGTATATCCATGCCGCGCAAGCTCGAGATCTTCGATAATCCTCGGCTGCAACAGACTGACAAGGTAAGCGGCGGTATTGACGTGAAAGCCGGGCCACGTCTCCTCGGTGACGCAGCAGCCGCCGACGAGGTGACGCTTCTCTAAAACGAGAACGCGCCTCCCCGCCTGTCCCAAGTAGGCGGCGGCGATCAGCCCATTGTGCCCAGCGCCGATTACGATTGCGTCGAAGGTGGAATCAGTCATCCGGAATGGGGCGGATACGGCTAACGTCCGCCCCGCGCAACTTACTACTTAACGAAGATGACAGCGAACGTATACAGCGCCAGCGATTCGATCAAAATCAGACCGAGCAGCAGTGCGAAACGGATCGCGGCCGAAGCGGCGGGATTGCGAGCCAATGCTTCCGCCGCGCCGGCGACTGCCTTACCTTGCCCGAGGGCACAAAGACCGGAGGCGATGGCCATGGCTAGATAAGCGCCAACGGACACCCAATTAGTTCCGCCAGCCGCATCGGCCGCGAAAATCGGGCTGGCGAAGACAAACAGCGCCAACAGAATTAGAATCGTTTTGGTGTTCACTTGTGTTACTCCTCTTTGTATAAACTGCTGACCGGAGGTGGTTCCCGCTCACCGTGCTGGCGGGCTCACGCGGAAAGCTGCATAAAGCCGTTAGTGCTCGTGGGCAACCGCTCCGGCAACGTACATCATTGTCAGCAGCGAGAAAATATAAGCCTGCAGGACGGAAACAAAAACGTGCAGCCCCATAAATAATGCCGGAGCGATTAAGTAGGTCAGACTCAGGAATACCAAGATCACCTGCTCGCCCGCGTACATGTTCGCAAACAGACGAATAGTCAAAGAAAGCGGCCGCGCTAAATGACTTATGATTTCGATGGGAATCATCAGCGGAGCCATCCACCAGATTGGCCCTGCAAAATGCTTGGCATAGCGCGCAATTCCATTTTCCCGAATGCCGATGTAGTTATAAAAAAGAAAGGCAATCATCGCGCAGCCCGCCGGAACATACGCCACCTGGGTGGGCGATTCCAGGCCCGGGATGATTCCTATCAGGTTGCAAAACAGAACGAAGATAAAGAGCGTGCCGAACAGCGAAAGAAATCGCGGACCTTCATGCCCCACGTGTTCGGTGGATTGGTCGTGCAAAAATCCGTAAATCACCTCGAAGATATGCTGCAGTTTGCCGGGGCGGTCGACCGAAAGACGCGGGCGGAGTATGGCAAAGATCACCACGATGATCACCGCCACGAGTATCTGCATCACGATGAAATTTGCCCATGGGCGCGCGGGATCGTTCGCCTGCAGGCGAAGCAACGAAAGAATGGAATCGCCGAGTCCGGCCAAGTGGTCGTTAAACTGGCGGGTCAGCCAGATTTCATGATCTTTCATACTCGATAAAGAAACGTTAGCTCGTAGAGGATTTCCAGCAGGACCGCGGCAACAGACACGAAGAGGCCAAGCAAAACTGCGGTAACACTGATTTCCGAAACCCTGAGTATAGCAAACACACCTACGCCAAGCAGAACAAAACGAAGGACTACGCGGAAGACTGCGCTTGACGCGCGAGGTCGCGGTCCGGTATCGTCGCTCGCCTCCGCGGCCTTGCGCGCGAGCGTATCCACCACGTGTCGAATTCCGCGAAAATTCCAATAGGACGCCACCGCGCCAACCAGGAATCCTGCCGTCCACGGCAAGCCGCCGTGCATGTAACAGGGAGCCACGCCGATGCCGACAAAGAGCAGCATCCAGCGCGGTAGCCGCGCGATTGCTTCTTCAACGTCCATCGGAATCGGCGTCCTGCTGCAGTTCCCGAATCAGGCGCACGAAGCCAGCCACGATTCCGAGCACCAGAAACACGAACGCCAGGAAATGCGTGTGGAACAGGTGATCCAGGCCGTAGCCAATGCCGTAGCCCACGGCGGTCGAGATCGGCAGCAGCATCGCCAGTCCCAAATACTGGCCGATTTTCGAGAGGTTGTCACCGGGCACGTGCAGCCTTCCGGGCCAGGATCGCGCGCGCTTGTTGCGAGGCTTCGGACACCAGAAATCCCAGCTTCGGGTGCGTGGGTTCGAGGTCGGGTGTGATGCCGATTTCGAGCAGCGCTTCGCTGGTGGTCGGTCCGATGGAGATCACGGCAGTCTTGGGAAGTGCGGCGCGAACGGCGTCGCCGATGCCCTCTTCGTCCGCAACGCGAAGCAGGTGCGGAATTTGGATTGAGGTGGTGAACAGCGTCACATCCACGCGGTCCTCGGCCAAGCGGCGGGCGGCTTCACGCAGCGGACCGGTGTCGACGGGTAAGTCCCACTGATAAACACGAACCGTCGTAACTTCCATGCCGCGCGCGGCAAGTCCAGCCAGCAGTTCCGCATTCGATTTGCCATACTCCTGCACCGCCACGCGCCGTTCCGTGCGTGTTTCGATGGCGGACAGCAGTTCGCGCCAGGTGTTTGGCTCCGGCACCAGGACCGCCACCGGCACCCGCCATTCGCGCAGCACGGCGGCGGGCTTCGGGCCGCGCGCGACAACCGATACATTGCGCAGCATCTGTGCCAGCGGCGTTTGCGGATAGCGGGTAGCGAGCACCTTGTCCAGAAAGCGCGTCCCCACGCCGGTCAGCAGGATCACCATATCGATTTCACCGGCCAGCATCTTCTCCGCAAACGCGAAGGCCTCAATGTTGTGCTCCAACGGCGTTTCGCGCATTGACGGCGCGACGAACGCTTCGCCGCCTTGCTTACGAATCAGCGTCTCCATTTCCGCTGAGCGACGGCTTTCCAGCGACAACACGCGTAATCCGTCGAACGGCATGGCCGTATTATAGGCCGCTAAACGTAAATTCTCTTTACCCGCGCCCCGATCCCGCAGAGCACGTTATAAGAAATAGTGCCGGCCGCTTTCGCGATCTCTTGCGCATCGAGCGACACGGCGCCTTCGCGCCCTAGAAGAGTGACATCGTCGCCGGGCTGCAACTGCGGCGCGTGCGAGATGTCGATCGTCGTCAAATCCATCGACACCGTTCCGAGGATATGCGTCAATTTGCCCGCTGCGATCACCTTCCCGCGATTGGAGAGCCGGTGCGGAATTCCATCGGCGTAGCCCGCGGAGAGCACCGCGATGCGCATGGCTTGCGGCGCTACAAAAGATCCGCCATAGCCTACGCGCGCGCCGGCCGGGATATCTTTGACGGCGATGATTTTGGCGCGCCATGTGAGCACCGGCTTCACATGAAGCCGCTTTTTGGGAGCCGCGCCACGCGCCGGGGAGACGTAGCCGTAGATCGCGTGCCCTGGTCGCACGAGCACTTTCCAGGCATCCGGAGGGGCGTAGGCGACGGCATTGGTGCTGGAAAGGTGCAGCAAGGCGGGAACGATTCCGGCTTCCCGCAAGCCGCTCAACGCTTCATTGAATACGCGAATCTGGTCCTCGGTCTGCGAGGTCGTGAAGTCGGCCGCCGATGCGAAGTGCGACATGATGCCTTCCAATCTCGCATTGCGCATGGCCTTAATCACCGGTGCAATTTCAGAAACGGCGGCCCGAGTTCCCAGCCGCGTCATCCCGGTGTCCAGCTTCAAATGAAATGCAACGGGCCAGGCGAGCGACTCCAGTGCGCGAACTTCATCGAGCGAGTGCGCTACCGGCGTCAGTCCGTGTTCCAAAAGAGACGCTCGCTCATGCGCCAGTACCCCTGCCATCACCAGAATTCGCGCCGTGATGCCGGCTTTCCGCAACACGATGCCCTCATCCACGGAACTTACGGCCAGCCACTCCGCTCCGCCGGCACAAAGCACGCGCGAAACCTCCACCGCACCGTGCCCGTACGCGTCTGCTTTGACCACCCCCATAACCTGAACCCCGGTCCCGACGGCGTCGCAGATATTCCGGTAATTCTCAGCGATTTGGCGGCGGGAAATTTCGACGTAGGAACGGGATAGCGGCACTAATCCCATTATCGGAGACAAAAGCCGCCGCGGTTCTCGCTATTGACCAGCTAATTCGGTGAGCAATCGCTCGTACTGCGATGTAACGGCGGCCCACGAATAGCGCTCGCGCACACGCGCTCGTGCC
>JBBROU010000036.1:0-40413 GCA_038229055.1 Bryobacterales bacterium
AACGCCGAGATCGATCTGATAAACCAGCGTCAGATACTTGTGGCCTTTGGCGTATTGGATCTCGTCGACTCCGATGGCGTCGATCTGGCCGAACACCCGGTGCTCCAACCCGAAGGTGACGACGTGTTCGACGGCATCGAAGACCTTCTCCCATGAAGTGGGGAACTCGTAGACTTGGCGCTGCAGCGGACCCGTCGTCATGCAGATCACCATGGATGACTAACGACGCCATCGCCGTGCCGTGCTGTTGTTGCGAAACCTGGTAAAGAGCTCTGTGATCATCGGGATCGTCAGCTGTAATTCGTCCCGCCAGGCCCTCATGATTTTCAACTGGAAGGCCGTCGAGTACCGCCACAATTGGGGCTCCCACCGCGATCCCTTTTTCACGCAACCGCTCCGCCAGGCCGAAGGGTACGTGCTCGACTGGGTTGATCCCGAACGCCGATTGCGCCCTTGCGCGAAAGAACATGACGCCCTGGCTGCGGAGGAGAGGCGGGTAATCTCCGGCCTCGATTTCGGCAAGGAACTGCTGCATGACCCGTCCCGGTATTTCGATGAGGGCGGCATGATAAATAATTTCGGGAATCGTGGCCTGGTCGAGACATACCCCGCCGAGTTTTTGTACCAGACTCTCGATATCGCCACGCCTGTTGTCGCTTGGCCGGATCTGTGCGGTACCAAAATTCCACCTCGAAGGTGGTCATCGCGTCGATAGCAACCGCTTCTCTCCAGTAGTTGAGGACGCCTGTTTCAGCGATGCGGTCCTGCGGGCTCCATCGGCGAATGTCTCGCAGCAGCGTGAAAAGTTGCTTGAATGGGCCAAACCCTCGCGTGGCTCTTTTTTCCGGATTTTCTGTCCATGCGCGCCAGAGTGCAAGCAATTGTTCCATTGCCTGCTGGTTGCTCATCAGAGCGTATAGGCGCCTTGGAACCGCTTCCGCGGGCGAGTCTTCCTCCTCGAATCTAAACTCTGGATCGACGTCTTCAAGATCGCGTTCGGCGAGCCATTCGAGGCCAGGAATCTTCGCTGTAGCCTTGGCGACGTCCTGGACAGCGCTGGTGAGCGTTTCGAGCACGATCACCTGTTCGGGTTCGATGCCAGCGACGGTGGACTGAAGGTCTTGAAAGCTCAGCGCGATTGAATCGAACCTGGTCTGGAGTCGAGCGCGCTGCTGTGCAGGCGTCGGTTTCCGAAATTTGCCCCCTCCGCCTCTCGGACCGGCAAGCCAGAACCGCGTCGACCTGATCGACCCCCGTGTGCAGGGTCTCGCAGAACTCGGAATCCCCGTAACTTCGCCTGTACTATGTTTGCGGCTTGCCGATCAGGTCGCCCAGAAGCTGCACGCCTGCACCGGTCCCGCGGCAGCGGGTCGAGCGCGGGATATACTCGATATTCTTCTGATCGGCGCGCTCGGTGAACTGGACTACCCTGAAACGGCCGCGGCGGTGTGCCATGTCTTCACGGAACGAGCCACCCACGCGTTTCCTCCCCGCTTCGTCATGCCATCGTGGAGTCGCTCGCTGTGGATCTGGACTTCCCGCTGACCACATCTGATGTGATCGAGCAACGATTCCTCGAAATAATTGAAGCGCTCGAAGACGCCAGAAGAGCAGGTGTGATCGGTGGGATATGACAGGCAACAAGAACTCGGGCTACAAAGTTTTGCTCCGAGTTTCGGCAGACGACCAGCCTTCAGCCTCCCTGCGGCAAACGCCCAACGCGTCACAAACTGGGAAATCGTGCCAAATCGTGCCACCTATCGCGCAAAACATGCAAAACGCGCAATCAGAGCCATCGCAGAATCAACAACTTGCCTGTTTTCAATACCCCTTGGTAGTTCAACTCCCGCCGCCTCCACCACTCCGCTTGTTTGCATGGACAAGAACATCCGCATTTATCAGAGCCACCAGAAAATGAAGGCCGACGAGTATCGGTATAGGCAGAGCCGACCCGTCCATGAACGGATGGATGCTGTTGAGGAAATTACTCTCGCCGCTTATGCGATGAAGGGCGTGGAGGAACAGGATGTTCCAAGACTACAGAAACCTCTTGTCTGCCTTCAACGCCAACGGCGTTGATCGTCAAAATCTTCCTGCGCGCGTATCTTTGCAGCGCGGCGAGTATCAGACGCATGAAGTCGGCGAGCGCCTTCACAGGATCTTGCTAAGCTGACGAAAAATCGACATCGTCACGCGGTCCAAAAAAAATCTTTTGATATCATCCAGAGCGATCGTGAACAAGCGAACCTTCCTCAACCTGCTCTCGGGCGCAATGGCGAGTCCCGTTGCCGCCCCACTTTTCGCCTGGATGCCGAAATCCAAGCTGACTAACTGGGCGGGCAACCTGACCTATAGTACGGACCGGTTGGAGGAGGCGGCATCGGTTGAACAGATCCGCGCGGTGCTGCGTTCGCACGAGAAACTGAAGGTGCTCGGGAGCCGCCATTGCTTCAACTCCATCGCGGACAGCCGTGACAATTTTCTGTCGCTGAAACCGATGCACGATGTGGTCGCAATCGACGCGGTTGCGCGCACGGTGACGGTCGACGCGGGCATCACCTACGGGCAGCTTGGGCCCTATCTCGACGGCAAGGGATTTGCGTTGCACAATCTGGCATCGCTGCCGCACATCTCAATCGCGGGAGCGTGCAGCACGGCTACGCACGGGTCCGGCGAGCAGAATGGGAACCTTGCGTCCCAAGTCGCCGGCATCGAGTTCATTACGGCGAGCGGCGATGCCGTGAAGCTTTCGCGGAAGTCTGACGGTGAAGCCTTTCGCGCGGCCGTGGTCGGGCTCGGCGCTCTCGGCGTGATCACGCGAATCACGCTGGACGTTCAGCCGACTTACTCTGTGCGGCAGTATGTCTATCAGAATTTGCCGCTGTCCCAAATGAAAGAGCACTTCGATGCCATTCAATCGAGCGGCTACAGTGTGAGCCTGTTTACGGATTGGCAAAAACAGCGGCTGAACGAAGTCTGGATCAAGAGCCGCGTCGGAGCCGGGCATGAATTTGCGGCGCCGGCGGAGTTCTTCGGGGCGAAGCTCGCGACGCGGAATCTTCATCCGATTGCCGAACTCTCACCGGAGAATTGCACCGAGCAGATGGGCGTGCCCGGGCCTTGGTACGAGCGGCTGCCTCACTTCCGCATGGGTTTCACACCGAGCGCCGGCAAAGAGCTGCAGTCGGAATATTTGTTGGCGCGACGCAACGCGATCGACGCAATCTTAGCAATCGAACGGCTGCGTGACCAGATCTTTCCGCTGCTGCTGATCTCCGAGATCCGCACCATTGCCGCCGACGACTTGTGGATGAGCACATGCTACCGGCAGCCGAGCGTCGCAATCCACTTTACCTGGAAACAAGATTGGCCCGGCGTTAAGCGTCTGCTGCCCGTGATTGAAAGGGAGCTGTCTCCGTTTCAAGCCCGCCCGCATTGGGGCAAACTGTTCACCGTGTCTCCGGTTGAGCTCCGGTCGCGGTACCCGAAGATGGACGAGTTCATTCAACTCGCGTCGAAATACGATCCTAAGGGCAAGTTCCGCAACGACTTTCTGAACACGAACATATTCGCACGCTCATAGATTCGGCGCGTAGTAGCCTTTGCGTGCACGAACCATCAGATCCTTGCGCCCTTTCACTCGAACGTCGACCTTGTGATACTGCCCGTCAGTAAGTAGTGGCTCCGGACGATAGAAGATATTGTATTGATGCCGCAATTCGTTCGCTATGTTTTCGAACGATTGCGCGAGGTCCTGCACTTTGAAGGGGAAGAAAGCCTGGCCGCCGGTTTCCGCGGTTAGATAGCGCAGCACCTTGTCGCCATCATTTTCGATGCGCGAAATGTTGGTGGAAATTGCATAGACAACGGCATCGGCTTTCTGCGCCATTTCGAGTGCCTGATCGCGCGTGACGCGGCTCTGGTTGTCATCTCCATCGCTGACAATCACGAGTGCACGACGAAATTTCTCGCGCGGCTGATCGAGCTGCAGCTTGTCACGGCAGGCGAAGAACAGCGCGTCATAAAGCGCAGTCCCTCCGCCCGGACGCAATCCGCGGACGGCTGCCGCGAGTTTCTCGGGGTCGTCGGTCAAATCGGCAACCAGTTCCGCGGCGCTGTCGAAGCTGACGATCAGCGCTTTGTCCTGTCGAGGACGCACGGTGCTGTTGATGAACTCGACGGCGGCCTGCTGTTCGAATTTAAAGCGGTCGCGGATGCTGTTGCTCGTGTCGATCAAGATCGCGAGCCGCAGCGGGAGATCGGTTTCAGCAGTGAACTGCTGAATTACTTGCGGCCTCTTATTCTCAACGATGGTGAAATCGTCCTTCGTCAGATCCGTGATGAAGCGCCCTTTCTTATCGGTCACGGTGAAGAGCATGTTCACCCGGGTGACGTCGAGCACGATGCGATTGGGATCGAGCGGTTCCGACGAGCTCGGCTTCTGCGCGGGCGCGGACACAAGAAACAGCGTGGCGGTGGCGCAGACCGCGACAGGGAGGAGCGCTTTCATATGTCTCAATTATAGGAGTGCTTTTTTCCACGCTTCAAGATCGTCGGGGAGCGGCGCGACGATCGACACGGGCTCGCCAGTTGCGGGATGGGCGAATTCGATCCGATGAGCGTGCAAGAAATAGCGATGGTGTTCGGTGTCCGGCGGCGCACCGTAGAGGCGATCACCCGTGACCGGGTGGCCGATGCTGGCGAAGTGGACGCGTATCTGATGCGTTCGCCCGGTGCCGATCAGCACCTGCAAAAACGTATGCTTGGGAAAGCGCTGCAAAACAGTGAATTCGCTCCAGGCGGCGCGCCCGGTTGTAAGCCGCGCCGTCATTCGCTCGCGGCGTTTGGGATCACGCGCGATCGGCTTTTCAATGCGGCCTGCCGGACGCTCGACGGCTCCATGTACCAACGTCAAATAGGTTTTGCGGACGGTGCGCGACGCGAATTGTTCGGCGAGTTTGCGGTGGGCGGAGTCGGTCTTGGCGACAAGCAGGACTCCGCTGGTGAAGCGATCGAGGCGGTGCACGATGCCGGGCCGGATATCGCCGCCGACGCCCGACAGCCTCTCGAACCGGTACAGCAGCGCATTGACTAACGTGCCGTCATGCACGCCCGCGCCGGCATGCACGACCATGCCGGCGGGTTTATCGATGGCGACGAAATGCTCGTCTTCGTATAGAAGCACCAGCGGGATTTCTTCGGCGGTGGCACGAAGGGCAGGCAGCGCCGCGGGTTCTACGTCAATGCGCTCGGTGCCGCGCACGGCGTAAGACGCTTTCTGCGGTGCGCCATCGACGAGTACTCGCTCGCGCTTAATCCAGTCCTGCAAGCGCGATCGGCTGTAGTCGGGGAGCCGCTCATGCAGAAGTGCGTCGAGCCGCTTGCCGCGATCCGTGGTGCTGGTTTCAATGATCATTGCAACGGAAATTCCATCATAGGCCGAGGCGGTTCCGGCTACACTGTTGCAATGAAGTTCGTGCTGGTGCTGTTTGCGGCGCTGCCGCTGCTTGCCTCGCCGGTCAAAGTTCGCGGTCTCGATAACCCGGTAGAGATCCTCCGCGACCGCTGGGGCGTGCCACATATTTACGCGGCGACCGTGCACGATCTGTTCTTCGCGCAAGGCTACATTACCGCGAAGGACCGGCTATTCCAGATTGACTTATGGCGACGCGTCGGGACTGGAAAGCTATCGGAGGTGCTGGGACCGGCGGCGATTGCGCGCGACACCCTGGCGCGCTCGGTGAATTATCGCGGTGATTGGAAGGCGGAATGGTCTAGCTACGGGCTCGATACGCGGCTGATCGTCACATCGTTCGTTGCGGGCATCAACGCTTATATTCGCGGGCTTCTTGTGCGCCCGCGCGAATTTCAAATGGCGGGATACGATCCGGGGCTCTGGGCGCCGGAGGATTGCCTCAGCCGAGTTGCCGGGCTGCTGATGACTCACAATCTGACGCGCGAAGTTAGCCGCGCGCAGGAGATTTCACGCTTCGGTCTGGAGAAAACACAGCAGCTTTTTCCGCCCGATCCGAATATTCCGATAGAAATTCCGACGGGGCTCGACCTGACGGAGATCACCGCCGACATCGTTCGAGCCTACAACGAAACTACCGGGCCGGTGCGGCTTTCAACGGAGCAGGGAAGCAATAACTGGGTGGTGGACGGCACGCTGACCGAGTCGGGGAAACCGATTTTAGCGAACGACCCCCATCGCCCGGTGCAGATTCCTTCACTCCGCAAAACGGTGCATCTGGTGGGTCCGGGATGGAACGCGATTGGGGCCGGTGAGCCCGCGCTGCCGGGTATTGCGCTCGGCCATAACGAGGATGTCGCGTTCGGATTCACGATTGCCGGGATCGATCAGCAGGATCTTTACGTGGAGAAAGTGAATCCGGAGAACGCCGGTGAATATTTGTATCGCGGCGCGTGGAAGCGGTTTGAAGTGGAGCGTCAGAAGATTGCGGTGAAAGGCGAACCGGCGCGCGATGTGGATTTGCGTCTTACTCTGCATGGCCCGGTGATCTATGAAGATCCGGCGCGCCATCGAGCTTATGTTCTGAAGTGGGTGGGCAGCGAGCCGGGGACGGCGGGGTATCTCGCGGGGCTTTCGATTGCTCGCGCGCACAATTGGAATCAGTTCGAGGCGGCGATGGCGCGGTACAAAGTGCCGAGCGAGAACATCGTTTACGCGGACACGCGGGGTAATATCGGGTGGCAGGTCGGCGGCATGTCGCCAGTTCGCGAGAACTGGTCGGGCATGCTTCCGGTGCCGGGCGATTCGGGTGCGTACGAGTGGAATGGATTTCGGAAGCTCGCCGAATTGCCGCACGAGTTCAATCCGCCCCGCCATTACATCGCGACTGCGAATCAGAATATTTTGCCGCCCGGTTATTCCGTGCCGCTTGGCTATGAATGGGCTCTACCGTTTCGAGTGGAGCGAATTCGCGAAATGCTGGCCGGCGCGAAGAAGTTTACGGTGCAGGATTTCGAGCGCATGCAGCAGGATGTTACATCGCTTCCGGCGCGGCGTTTCCAGAAGATTCTCGCGCGATGGAAACCGGACGCGGGATCTGCCGGTGAGCGCTGGGCTCGTGAGACTGCGGAGTGGGATCGCGTGATGTCCGTGGATTCGCGCGCCGCGTTGATATACGAACTGTGGATGTCACAGCTTCCCGTCGCCGTGTTCGGGGTGGAGATTGGGCCAAGCGTTGACCTTGAGAAGCTGCTTGAGACGCTCGAGGCGGAGGGGCGTCCTGAAGCGCTGGCCGGTGCTCTGGACCGGGCGATTGCCGTGATTACAGATAAGCTGGGACCCGATCCGGACAAGTGGCAGTGGGGGCGATTACACCAGATTGCCTTCCGGCATCCGCTCGGTCAGCCCGTGTTGGATCTCGGTCCGGTGCCGCGTCCGGGGGATGGGAACACGGTGAACGCGACGAGCGGCTTGAATTTTCAGCAGACCAACGGCGCATCCTATCGCGAGATTTTGGATACCGCGGATTGGGACCGGTCGGTGATGACGAATGTTCCGGGAGAGTCCGGCGACCCTGCCAGCCCGCACTATGGCGATCTTCTCGGAGACTGGGCGGCCGGCAAATATCATCCGATGCCGTACTCGCGGAAAGCAGTGCAAGCCGCCACCGAAGAACGGATTTTGCTGAGCCCGTAGAATCCGGGTAACCTTTCCCAAACGGCGCAGTATTGTTTGGTGAGTGCGAAATTTGACTGACGACGCGGTGATGCGGCACGTGCAGACAGGCGAAACGGCGCGCCTGGAAGTATTTTTTGAGCGCCACTCGCTTCCGCTGTTCCGGTACTTCGTGCATTTGACCGGCAGCCCCGGCGCCAGTGAGGATTTGGTGCAGGACGTGTTTGTTCGCGTCCTCAGCTTCAAGACGTTGAACGGAGCGCTGGACGTTTACTTCCAGCCGAACCTTGCGGCAAATCTGAAATTCAAAACATTCAACGGCAGCATCTATTCAGACTTCGATGTGTCGCCAGCACCGATACAGACGGCGGGCGAAACCGAGCAGAGCAAAGGCAAGTTCGTGTATCGAGGAAACCGGTTTTCCGTGGCGCGCGCGGGCGCCGGGGGTCCTGAACTGATGTTCGATGCATTCAACGGAAATATCCGGCTGCATCAGTCGGCGCAGTAATTCGAGTCAATCTTATGTCTAAACAAAACATGATATTCGCGGCCCTGACAGCGGCTGCGCTTTTTTACTCCGCGCCGGCGGGCGCACAGGAGTCGCCCGAGAGAGTTGTGGTTCCGTAACGCAGCTCCGGCGGCCCGCGCATCGTGCATGCCCACCTGATGAACGGAGGCATTACGGCCAAGCGCCACGACGGTCAGGATGTGATAGTGGAGGCCACCGGTCACCACAGGGGGCGGCCGGCCCGCAACCGCGACGGGATGCGGCGGCTCAACCTGGGCCACGGTATGGGGCTCGAGGTGGAGGAAGATAACAACATCATCAACGTCAAGACGGCGATGAATGACGAGGGCAATCTGGTGATCACGGTTCCGGCGAACACGTCGCTGAAATTGAAGTGCATGAATGGCGGCGACATCGTAGTTGACGGTGTAGCGGGCGAGATCGACGCCGACAACCTGAACGGCAAGGTGACGTTGAATCACGCTGAACGGGGATATCGATGTGACGCTGCCAGCGGATTTCCGCAGCAACGTGAAGATCAAGGCCGAGAACGGAGACGTGTTTAGCGATTTTGAGGTGAAGCCGAGCGCTAACCCGCATCCGGTGACGGAGGCGGGGGATCCGAAAAACGGAAAGTATAAAATTCGGTTCGACAACAGCATGACGGGCACCATCAACGGGGGCGGCCCGGAGACGACGTTCACCACATTCAGCGGTGAGATCAGGATTCGGAAACGGAAGTAGAGAATTGCGCGAGCCGCGCCGCTACCGCAAACACTTCGAGTTCCATGGCGCGGTCACGATCGAGGAACGCTGCGTGCTCGCGCACGAAGTCGTAAGCGCGGCGGTTGCCATGACCCAGCGAAGCCGGTCCGCCGCGGAGATCCACCGCTTGCACCGCAGCCAAGAGAACCATCGCGGTCTCGTTGCGCAGGCATTCGAGAGCATCCATCGCGGTCACGGCGGCGTGCATTCCGAGGCTGACCACATCCTGGTTATACTCTTCGGTGGGCAGCGAATGAATGGAACTCGGGCCGGCTATCTGGCGGATTGCGCAGGTCAGGCTGGTGACGCTCAATTGCATTCCCTTGAAACCGGAATTCACCCCAGGGTTCGGAACCAGATTTGCGGGCAGACCGCGATTGAATTTAGCGTCCACCATCACAGCCATCAGCGCATTGCCCCAGTTAGCGACAATCGCCATATCAATCTTCCAAGTATCCAGAAGACGCGAGATATGGCCGCCGTAGAAGTTGCCGGCGCGGTAGAGTGCTCCGCTCTGCGGATCGATGAGCGGATTGTCGTTGGCGGAATTCATTTCACGCTCGACGATGGCGCGGCCGCCCTCCAAAGCCTCCCAGGCGGGCCCGAGACCTTGCGGAGTGCATCGCAGCGAGTAACAGCTTTGTGTGGCGGGATCGACGGCTAGGCCGGAATCTGCGAACTGCGCGCGCATAAATTCTGCAACAGCACTCTGACCGGGATGGCCTTTCTGATCGTGAACCCATGCATCGAACGGATCGAACGGAACCTGAATGGCCTCGATTGCAAGCGCGTTGGCGGCGAGCATGGCGCGTAGAACCACACGAGCATCATGCCAGAGCAGGGCCGCAATGGCGGTCATGAAGGTGGTCCCATTGATCAGCGCCAGCCCTTCCTTCGGCGCGAATGTCACGAGCGGCAGCCCGGCGCGTTGCATCGCTTCCGCCGCGGGCAGGCGCTGACCTTGATAGTCCGCTTCGCCCATGCCGATGAGAACGCGCGCGGCGTAGGCGGAAGGCATGAGATCGCCGCTGGCACCGAGCGATCCGTACCGCGGGACGACGGGGGTGACGCCCGCATTGAGAAGATCGCGCAGTGCATCGACGAGGTCCACGCGCACGGCGGAACAGCCAGTGGCGAACGTTGCAAGGCGGAGCAGCATAGCCGCGCGCACCACATCCTGCGGCAGCGGCTGGCCTGTCGCGCACGATAGATGCCGCATGATGTTGTGTTGCAGAAGCGTCGCTTGATCGGGAGCAAGCTCGAATTTGATGTTGCCCCCGACGCCAGTGTTCACGCCGTAAATGCGATCGCCTTTGGCGAGCAGGCGATCAAGTGCCGCCCGGCCCCTCCGAATCCGTTCGACAGCTTCCTGCGCAACCGATACCGGGCGCGCGTTGCGGCTCACCGCGATGAGTCGCTCGATGGTGAGCGGCGCAGAGCCTATTTGGAGATCATCTGCCATTATCGTTTTGCCCCCGCGCCGAACTGATTTCCCGCGCGAATCACCTTGCCGTTCACGATCACCAGGTCCAGCATCTTCTCGCTCCGCACATCGTGGCCTTCCTCATCGCGCAGCGTCGAGACGATGTTCTTCGTCTTCGCATCAATGATCTCCCCGGTCGAACTATAGGCGACGCGCACGTCCATGCTGAAGCTGACCCAGTCTACGCAATCGCGCGCGGCAATGCGGGTCTTCTGCTTCGGCGGCATCACCGTTGAGTCGAAGACGTGGATCGCGGTGTTGCCGCAATCGGCCAGCAACAGTTCTTTCTCATGCCGGCGTCAAAGCGATCCCATGCCCGGGCAGCCGTGGCGATTGACGGGGCCGCTCTCCGTAACCTTCCACCTCGACGCGATAGATCCTCTTCCCTGTGCGCACGTCGCCGATTTCGAAACACGGTACTGACGATATCATGCATCCTGGCTCGGGCGATCGAAAGAAATGGCTCTAATGCCGCGAGATAGACGCGCTGCCAGCGCGAAGAGCAGCTTGATCTACCTGAGCTCGCTAAGCCGCTTGGTTGCCATCGATACGGCGACAGGTCAGCGCGGCGACGAACTTGTAGCCTTTATCGATATCGAATACCAGAATGCCGACGCCGCCGTCGTCGACATAAGCAGCAGCGGCATCAGCAGCGCCGCTGTGAGGACCATCGTTCTCATCGTTTCTCGTTCATTGCGCGTTCATTTTAACAAGTGAATAGCTAGTGCTCCGTCCGCCTTCCGGATTCCTGGCCAAAATGCCGTGCTCGACAAGCGGTAGAATATCGCGCATAGCGGTATCCTGCGAACACCTCGCCAGCTTGGCGTACTTTGACGTCGTGAGCTTACCTTCAAAGCCGTCCAGCAGCCGATTGAGGACGAGCCGCTGCCTCTCATTGAGCGATAGCGCGGCGACCCTCTCCCAAAACCGGGCCTTGGTGAGGACCGCGCCCAAGGTCGTTTGCGCTCCCGCGATGGCTTTCTCAAGAATGTTGTAGTAAGCTGCGCGCTGCTGCCGGATTTGTGAAGACATACTGTAAAACCGGTGTGGACTGTGTTCGGAACGCGCTAACGCCATATCCGCAATCGCGCGGCCAATGCGCCCGTTGCCATCGTCGAAAGGGTGGATGGTGACGAACCAAAGATGCGCCAGCCCGGCTTTCAAGACAGGATCCATGTCGGTTTTTGCGTTGAACCACTGGATGAAGAGCCGCATCTCCCGATTGAGGCGTTTCGCCCGCGGTGCTTCGAAGTGGACATGCTCCTTGCCGATGGGTCTGGAGACGACTTCCATGGGCCCGGTGCTGTCGTCCCGCCAAGCCCCGACCCGGATTTTGCCGATGCCGCTCCGCCCGGTAGGAAACAAGCCGGCATGCCATGCGAACAGCCGTTTGACGGTCAATGGCTCGGCGTAGTGTCCGACGGCGTCGAGCGTCATCTCAACAATGCCTTCGACGTTGCGGTCGGCAGGCTTAAGGGCCCCGATCTCGATGCCGAGCCGCCGTGCAATCGAAGACCGGACCTGGTCCATATCCAGCCGCTCTCCTTCGATCTCGCTGCTCTTGATCAGTCGGCGGTCAAGGTTTCGAGGACAGCCTCCTGACGCAGGGTGAAGCCGAGCGCCTCCATGTGGCCCGAGAGTCGGCCCTGCCGGTGTCGAACCTCGCCGAGCAGTTGGGCAAGTTGTTCCGCACGCTAATCCCCGCAACCGATTCGTCGACCGGATTGCGTTAACCTACCCAACAGACAAGACATGGCGAAGATTTACGACGCGATCATCGTTGGATCGGGAGCGTGCGGAGGTTGGGCGGCGATGGAGCTTGCACAAGCCGGCATGAAGGTGCTGATGCTCGAAGCGGGCGGGAACGTCGTGCAAGCGATAGACTTTCACCACATCTTTCTCTACGAGATGCCTTTTCGCGGGCAAGGCAAACCGGGGATACTGCGGCGCTATACCGGCAATGAGCGCAATTTCCGCATTATGCTCGATAGCAGCGAGAATCCTTACACGACGTCGCCCGACACCCACTACGAGTGGACGCGGTCGCGATGCCTGGGCGGACGAACGCTGCACTGGGCGCGCGCGACGGATCGCATGGCTGATTACGAATTCAAGGCCGCATCGCGCGATGGGTACGGGAAAGATTGGCCGGTGTCCTACGCGGATATGAAGCCGCATTACGATCACGTGGAGAGCTTTATCGGAGTGAGCGGCGAAAAGTTGGGCCTGCCGCAATTCCCCGATGGCCCGTTCCTTCCGGCGATGCCGCTCAACTGCGCGGAATCCATCTTCAAAGCCGCGGCCAAGAGTCTCGGATATACGCCGACGCACCGGCGCTTGGCGCAGTTGACGCAGATGCATCACAACCGGCCCCCTTGCCACTATTGCGGCAATTGCGTGAACGGCTGCGATGTCGGCGCGATGTTCAGCACCATCTCAACGACGCTTCCGCCGGCCCTGAAGACCGGCAATCTGGACGTGATGACCGACTGCGTGGTGGCGCACGTGCGCATGAACGGGGAGAATCGCGCGAAGGGCGTGACGTACATCGAGCGGCACTCGATGAAAGCGGTCGATGTGGATGCGAAGTATGTGATTCTGGCCGCGTCTACGCTTGAGAACACGCGCCTATTGCTGCTCTCGGCCAAGGGCGGGCTGGCAAATTCCAGCGGCCTGCTAGGTCACTACATGATGGACCAGGTGAGCGGCGGCGGCGTCAGCGGCATCCTGCCGAAGCTGAAGGGCGGGCCGGCGCGGCTGGACGACGGGAAGTCCGCCGGCATCACGATTCCGAATTTTCAGAACATCAGCAAAGCCACACAACGGAAGGATTTTATTCGCGGCTACGTGATGAACGCGACGGGCGGGCAGACGGAGTATCCGCAGTTCGCCGCATCGATCCCCGGATACGGATCGGCGTGGAAGAAAGAGATCAAGAGCCGCTATGTGGCGCAGGCGCGGGTATGGAATGCCGGCGCGGAGATGCTCGCGCGCAAGGAAAATTTCGTCGAACTCGATCCGGAGGTGAAGGACCATTGGGGCATTCCCGTTCTGAAGATTCACTTCACGCATTCCGGCAATGACCGGAAATTGATCGCCGATTTTCAGCAGAAAGCCGAAGAGCTTTTTCGTAAGGCCGGAGGCGAAGTGATGGAGACTATGGGCCGAGGTGGCCCCGCGGGATTTCCTGGCGGCCCCGGCTCGCCGGATGAAGCGCGTGAGGCGACCGCAGTCGGCCACACCGGCGAATCCGGGGACGACGACGCCCACAGTCGGAGGCTCGGCGGTGCGATTCATGAGTGTGGCACGGCCCGCATGAGCGACGATCCCAAAGACGGCGTGCTAAATTCTTATTGCCAGACGCACGATATCGCGAACCTGTACGTCTTCGGCGGCAATGCTTTCTGCTCAACGGGCGACAAACATCCGACGCTGACAATGATGGCCCTGGCCGCGCGCGGCTGCGGCTACCTGATTCAGCAGACCAAGAGCTAACGTCCGCGAAACTGGGGGCGGCGCTTTTCCCGGAAAGCTGCGACGCCCTCGCGGAAATCTTCGGAATCGAAGCACTTTTTCTGAGTGACCGCTTCGCATTCCAGGGCCTCGGCGAGGGTGTGCGATTCACCATAATGCAGCGACTTCTTGATGCCGGCGATGGCGAGTTGCGCGCCAGATAGAAGGCGCTCGGTCCACTTATCAACCGCGCCGTCCAGCGCATCCGCTTCGACGACGGCGTTCACCAAACCCATGGCCAGCGCGCTCTGCGCGTCGAGAAGATCGCCCGTCACCATCATCTCGAACGATTTTGCGTACCCGATCAGATGCGGTAGAAAGTAGGTGCTGCCGCCATCGGGAATCAAGCCGATTTTGGAGAACGCCTGCCCGAATTTCGCTGTCGCGCTGCAGATGCGCAGGTCGGCGGCGAGCGCATAGTTGCAGCCGACGCCGACGGCGACGCCATGCACACGCGCGATTACGGGCTTCGGCATTTCGCGCAATGCGATGACGGTTGGGTTCACAACGCGACGCAGAATCTCCGTCACGTCTTCGGGCTGCGATTGGAATGCCATGTTCGGCGTCAGGTCTGCGCCCGCGCAAAACGCATCGCCCGTGCCGGTAAGGATGAGCACCCGCGTGTCGTCTTCGGCGGTTTCCAGAATCAATTCATGAAATCGCAGAGACGCTGCGCGATCAAGCGCGTTGCGGCGCTCGGGGCAGTGGAACGTAATGCGCTTCACGCCATTGTGTTTCTCAACGATGAGACGTTCGGAATCCGGCATGGAGCGTATTGTACCGGCAATCTTTAGGGATTGATTGTATAGATGCGCTGAAACGACCCCATCTCGGGATAATAACGGAGAGAGCGCACGATCTCGGCGATCTGCCGGATGTGTCCGAGATCGTGAAACGCCCACTCATTTAAGAGCTGGCCAAGGGTAATCTTCCCGAACACCGCATGCGCGCCCGTGCGCTGCGCAACCTTGACGGGCAGCGAGTTCAGAAATTCAACGTTGTCTTCGCGCTGTTCTTCCCAGTGATCGAACGATTCCTCGGCATCGCGGCCTGAGTAGGTACCGGCGGCGGCGTGCGCCATCTGGTCGTACTCGGGCAAATGCGGATTGTTTTGGTTCACCATGGCATCGACGCGCGCGCGAAATCCATGACCTTCCACGTGCGAGAGGTGCTCCAGAATTTCGGCGATGGACCAGCGGTCCGCAGCCGGCTTCCACTGCGCCTGGTCCTCGGTGACGCCGTCGAGCAGGGCGCGCAGCATCTCGGGTGTAGCCGAGAGCTGTCCAATTCCGGGGAGTTCTGTTTCGTTTGCCATGTTCTCTAGTTTCGCGCTTCGACGATTTCAATTTCACGCCGCTCTTCAGCCGCGTGACGCAAGTGGATCTCCGTTCGCGATTTCGGCATCAGCCGCGGAAAGCGCTCCCCCCATTCGATCAAGACAAGGTCGGCGTGCTCGAAAATTTCATCGAGGCCGAGCGACTCCACTTCGCGCTCTTCTTCGAGACGGTAGAGGTCGATGTGATAAATGCCGCGGCCATACTCGTGAATCAGCGTGAATGTAGGGCTGGAGACTTCATCGGGATCCGCGCCGCTGCGGCCTGCCACGATGCCTTTCACCAGAGTGGTTTTCCCGGCGCCTAGATTGCCGATGAGGAGCACGACGCCGCAAGGCAGACCTGCCGAGATACTGCGGCCTAGCGCTATGGTCTCGTCTTCTGAATGCGTGACGAAAAAACTCACGCTGTGCACTCGCGGATGGCCGCGGGAAGAACCCTCAACAGGTCGGTGGCGAGAAGCGATTTGTCGCCGAACTCGCGCGCGCCAAGCTCGCCGGAGAGGCCGTGAAGATAAACCGCGGATGCTATGGCTTGTTCTACCTGCTCCGGAAACTGCGCGAGCATGCCGGCCACTAAGCCCGTGAGAACGTCGCCCGTGCCTCCCTTCGCTAAGGCAGGCGAGCCGGTCGGATTGATCCACACACGCCCATCCGGAAAAGCCAGCAATGTGCGCTGCCCCTTTAGAATTACGTGGGCACCGCGCCCGGTGGCGAGTTCGCGCGCGCTCGCGATGCGGTCGGACTGCACTTCGGCGACGCTCTTGCCGGTGAGCCGCGCCATCTCGCCGGGATGCGGAGTGAGCACGCGCACACGACCCGTCGCGACGCGCCAATCGGTATTCGCGATGGCGTTGAGTGCGTCGGCATCGACGACCATCGTCTGTTCGCAGTCCGCGAATAGCTGCCCGATGACGGCGACCGTTTCAGGGTCCGTGCCGAGGCCGGGGCCGATGGCGATCAGGTTTTTCCTGCCGGCAAGATCCAGAATCTGTTCGAGCGCTTCTTCCCCAATGCCTCCGCCGACTGTTTCCGCCAGAGCCTCGGCCATCAACTCAGGCGCATGTCCACCGATCGCCTGAATGGCAGACTCAACGCTGGCGACGGTCACCAGCCCGGCGCCGATGCGCAGGGCGGCGATTCCAGCCATGGCCGCAGCCCCCGTCTTGCCGCGCGAACCGGCGACCACCAACACATGGCCGAAGCTCCCTTTGTTTGCAGCCGGGGCGCGGGGGCCAAGCAAATTGCGGAAGCTCGCGGGCTCAACCAGTGAGATATTGAATTCCGGATTGTCTTCGCACAAGGCGGCGGGAGTGCCGATCTGCGCAACGCGCAATTCGCCCATCCAATCGCACGCAGGCGCAACGGCCTGGCACACCTTGAGTGCGGTGAACGTTACGGTGGCATCGGCCCGAACAAACTCCCCCGGTGCTTCGCCCGTGTCTGTCGCCAGGCCGGAAGGGATATCGACGGCAACCACGTTGGCGGCGGGAAACGCCGAATTGATTTCGCGGATGGCCGAAAGCATGGGCCCGGTCGCGGGTCCGCGAAGTCCCGTGCCCAGGAGCGCGTCAATCACCAGCGTGGCACTGCCCATTTCCGGCGTGACCGCGCGCCCATACTCGAGGCCGCAAGCACGCAGCATGGCCGCATTCTCCGGTGCATCCCCTGGGACTACGACGTGCAACCCAGCCGGATGAAACCGGATGAATAACTGGCGCGCCACCACCATTCCGTCGCCGCCGTTCTTGCCTTTGCCGCAGAACACAACGATGCGATGCCGGGAAAGCGGCGCAAAGCGCTCGGCTAAGAAATCGACAACGCGCATGCCCGCGTTCTCCATTAACAGAATGTCGGGAATCCCAAGAGCCACGGTGGCGCGATCCACCGCGCCCATCTGCCCCGCGGTGAGTACTTTCATATGCGACGCGCCAGCATCAGCGTCATATCGTCCGGCATTTCCTCTTCGCCATGCCAATTACGCACCGCATTCATCACGTTGGCGATGATTTCGTTAGCCGGTAGATCCTGGTGCTTAATAAGCAGCTCGATCATTCGATCCACGCCAAACTCTTCTCCATAAACGTTTTCAGGTTCGGAGATGCCATCGGTATATGCCATCAGAAGGTCGCCTCGATCGAGCGAGATGGTCTGCTCTTCGTAGCGTGACATCGGGAAAGCACCTACCACGGTGCCGGTAACTTCCAGCGGATGCGGCGCGCCATTGCGAATCAAAATCGGTGGAAGATGCCCCGCGTTCGTATAAGCCAGAGTCTTTCGTTCTTCGTCGTAAATCAGGAAACAAAAGGTCGCGTACTTCTCCGGAGACGTGTTCGCGTATAACTGTTGGTTTAGCTGAGAGACCATGTGCGAAGTGGAGTAGGTACGGCGCGAATGGCCGTTGGCATCCGCGGCCATGGCGGGCGCAATCGCCGACAACTGTGTGCGCATGATGGATTGAATCGACGCCATCAAAAGGGCGGCCGAAATTCCTTTTCCCGCTACATCGCCGATCGCCAACGCGACATGATCCTCCTGCAGGCAGAGAAAGTCGTAGTAGTCGCCGGACACCATCCGGGCGGGCTGGCAGACGCCGGTCAGCTCGAGGGTTCGCAGGGAGGGCACAGCCTGAGGGAATAGCTGGTTCTGCACTTCGCGCGCGATTTCAAGCTCCGATTGCAGCCGCTCTTTTTCCTTCTCCACGACGACGAGCCGCTGCAGGTTCCCGGTCATGCTATTGAATGATGCGCTGAGCTCGGCGAGTTGATCGCGTCCATTCACCTCGATGCGGTGAGCGAAATCGCCTGACGTTACTTTCTGTGTGCCGACATACAAGTTATGCACCGCGCGTGTGATGGTGCGAGTAAGAGAGACGCCGATGAAAAGAGAAACTATCTCTACGACTAGGAACAGCAACGCCACTATGAGGAAGACAATTGCGATACCCTGTGCTAAGTCGAGCTTCTGACCGAACACTGTCGCGAGCAGAGCAGAAGGGCGCGTGGTGACCAGCAAGAGCGTGTTCTGCGTAACATTGGGCTGGTCCCAAATGGCAGTCTTAATGGGGTTCGCCCAAGTGAATTCAATGTCGAAGCGATTAAAAGCGGGCGGCACGTGGTTCTTATGACGAAGGGGATCTGGATTCACATGCGCTTCGTTCAATGAGCGGCCGGACCCTGAAGGATCGGTGGCTGAGATTTCAATGCGGCGATGGACGGGCGAACCGGAATCGGGCACCGTCATCAAACCGACTTCGCCCAGATTTGGAACTAAATTCGAAAGAACGTCGGCATTGAGCGGCTCCATCATTACGATTTCGCGATTGTCGCTGCCGGCCGCGTGAGCCCAGTTGTAGAATCGGCCCTCTTTCAGGACGACGCCGGCGGCGGTAGCCCATCCCGCGGGGGGAGGCGTCAGGCGCGAATTCGCGGGAACGCGGAAATCCCGGTTGTCGCGCAGCACGAATTCGGCCTTCGGAAATCGCTCGAGGATGAAGGGTGTTGCCTGGCTGATTACATCACCCCGCTTCTCGGCGGCCGCGCGCAGCAGGCCGGTCGCGGGGCCGCTCATCGCGACGCTGCGGCGCTCCAGTTCTGAGGAGACCAGATAAACCGCGACCTGTCCCGCAATGAAATATCCGCCCAGTCCGACCAATACCAGGATGAGCACGATGGGAACGACGCCGATTAAAAGATAGGTGACGAGTAACCGGTTGCGGAGACGCCAGATGCTTTTACGGATGGCTCTGCGGCCAAAGCGAAAAGCTAAAATTGAGCCGATGGCGACGAGGAAAAAGCCGATCGCCGTGGAAAATCCCTGACCCGTGCCGGTGACGAAGAGGATCATCCATATAGCGAGCAGCAGAACGAACGCGGTCTGCAGGCGAGTCCCTTTTTTGAAGCCGAAGTACTGCACCAGTTAATTGTAATGGGAGCAATCCTCCGATCGCATTTCAGCGACGCCCGGCATCGTTATGTTAGACTCACGAGTCGTGGGCGGCTGGTACACGGTGAACAAGGGTGATTGCGTCAGCAGCATTGCCTTTCAACGCGGATTTTTTTGGCGCACTGTCTGGGACGATCCCAACAACGTTGACCTGCGAGCACTGCGCAAAGACCCGAATGTCCTGGCGGCGAGCGACAAGATCTTCATCCCGGAGTTGCGGCTGAAGACTGAAGATCGCCCGACCGAGGCGAAGCACTCCTTCGTTTTGAAAGGTGTCCCGGCCAAGCTCAAGCTCCGATTGATGCTCAACAAGCAGCCCCGTGCTAATATTCCCGTTACTCTCGTCATCGACGGGAAATTCTTTCAGTTGCAAACCGACTCAGATGGGCGTCTGGAGCAGCCCATCCCGCCCAACGCCCATCAGGGCAAGCTTGTTATCACCACCAACGGCGTGGCCGAAGAGCACAAGCTGGTGCTTGGCGATCTGGATCCGCTGGAGAAGGTCTCCGGCATCAAAGACCGTTTGGCGAACCTCGGTTACGATTGCGACACGGATGGCGACGCCGTCACGGGAAAGTTTCGGCGAGCCCTCTCCGATTTTCAAGGCGATAACCAGTTGCCCCAAACCGGTGACCTAGATGACGCCACTAAGCAGAAGATCAAACAGATCCACGGATTCTGAACCAGGAAAACTCAATGAGCGACTCAGTGGACAATCCGGCAGAGGATAATGGCTCCGACGCTTCGGGCACCAAGGAGGCTTGTTTCGGAGATATCACTTTACTCAAGGACGCGAGCGGCGATGCGCCCAATTCCGTGGCCCGGGGCCATGATCAGTCGGATTCGCAAAATACTCTCGATCATGATCCGCCCGTCGGAGCGGTTTTCGTTGACTTGACCAATGTCGATCCCGCCGAGGCCAAGCGCAGCGATGGCGCCGATTGGGCTAGTGAGGGCGTCGAGAGCGGTTCGGATGCGGACACCGCGATCGATGGCGCCGGTCCGGATGCCGCTTCCGGAGCAAGCCTGGGAGCAAGCATCGTAGAAGCGGTTTCCGACGCTGCCGGTGCGGTGGTTGCGGCAGTGGGGGCCGCGATTGGAGCGATTTTTTGAGGAGCTTGAATGCCGAGTTTTGAATCGCCGTATTTTCAGATCGAGCTTCCTCCGGAGACGGTGGATGCGTCCTCCTATTGTTTCGCCCTGCCCGCCGCCGGCCGCTTTCATCCGAGCATCGTGGTGAAGTTCGACGACTTGCCCAAAGGGCAAAATCTGAGCGACTACGCCGCGCTCCAGGTGAAAAAGATGGAGGCGCAGCTCAAGAATTTCAAGATGCTCGTGCCCCCTCAATCCGATGCCCCGGATCAGATAAGCCTTTCTTACCAGTGGGGCGCGAACGACAGCCGCTTCCGCCAATATCAAAATTTCCGCCAGTATGGGATTCGCGTCTTCATCGTGACAGGCACGCTGCTGGAGGTTGGCGGCCTGCAGTATGCAACCATGCTGCAAGGCGCGATGCGGAGCTTCCGCCCGAAATAGGAAGATCATGTTCCGTGTCAGCCCGTCCGACAAAACCGATTTTTCCGAGAGCGACGTCAGTTCTCCCGCTGCGCTCAAGGCAACCAGCTATGCCGATCTCAGACTGGTGCAGGCCAGCGATGGATCAAGTAACGGTGTTCTAATCTGCAAAGTGGTTGTGCAGATGGAGTTCACCAACGGGGTTAGCCAACAGCCTGCGACTCAAGGGCAGGCGCTTGTGTGGACCGATGCCGAAAAAACCGCATTCGCCGCGGCCTTCGTCGCCGTGGTCAAGAACGTCTGGGATAGCCAGTTCGAACTCAAGGGAGCCAGCGGCTATTTCCATCGATCGGCCGCTGTGCAGTTTGAGGTCGTGACGAAAATTGGAGCCACGATCTTCAAACACTACCATCTGAACGTGACTAAGACGGATGCGTTTACTACCAGTTTCGTGCGCGGTGAAAAGCCGTTCATCGGATCGGATGCGGAGTTCGACACGGGCGATGTCACCGGCGTGAACAAAGGGGCCAGCATGCCGCAGCGCGCCGCGGCCCATGAGTTCGGGCACATGATCAGTTACGACGATGAATATCCCAGCCAGGCTAACCCGGCCCTGCCCACCAGGCCGACCTCGAACGCGAACTTCCTGACCGATAAAGACAGCATCATGCATTCGGGAGAGGGCCTAAGGAAGCGCCATTACACGATCTTCGCGGCCTGGCTGACCAAGCAGTACAAAGGCTTCACGGGTACGAAGATAGATGACAGCGATCCCATCGTCTGGAAAGTGGAAGGCGATACGGATTTGTCGAACGCGCAGATTTAAGGAACTTTTCCGGCAGTTACAAACGCGGCAGTGTCGCGTGCTGCCTTGGTTTCGGCGCCGCAACAAAAATAGAACTCGCTAGATCATTACTGAGGCGAATGAAATCTGTGTGACCCCGAAGCCGTATCGATACAGAGGCGGTTGAGTTCACTTGCTCAACGGTTAGAGCAGCTCCAGGCCTCAGCCCTAGCCGCTCTAGTTCCCGGAGGGAGATGGCGCTGCGATCGGACACGCTGCTTATCGTTGCCGGCGTTCGGAGGGGCCACCGCACAAGCGGCACTTCGTTGCGGATTACACCGGCTGCGTATTTCTGTGGGATCACATGCCCATGCGGATCGATTTCCGGATCGCCAAGGATCGCCGCCACCCGATCTTCAAATCGCTCCGAGATGAAGTGTTCAAGCCGTTCTGCTTCCTCGTGAACTTCGTCCCAAGAGTACTTCAGAACGTCGTGAAGAAACAATTCTAGCAGTCGGTGATGTCTGACCAGTTCCCACGCCCTCCGTTTGCCAGCCGCGGTGAGCCGGACGCCTCGGTGTTTTTCATACAAAACTAGTGCGGGACGCTGCGACGCCAGTTTTTGAAGCATTCCGGTCACCGAAGGGTTTCGAACTCCAAGCCTCCCGGCCAAAGCGTTGGTCGTGACGCGCGAGTCCTCCGCGCCACCTAATTCCAGGATGGCCTTGAGGTAGTCGTCAACGGATTCGGAGGTTGCGAGAGCAAGCCGTTTAGCTGGCACTAATCTTGATCGTAATCCAGTTCCCTGTCGTCTGCAAAACGTGTGTCCAGTTGAAAATTCGTTAGGCCTAGCGCTAGTATTAGGGATGCCTAATTCATGTATGCGCGTTGGCATTCCGTTCCTGCTCGCCTATGTGGCATCTTGCGCCTGTTTTCCATCGCGCCTTCTGGCCCAGGGAGAAACCACGAGCGGAATCGTGGGCGTCGTCCTTGACCCCAGCGGCGCCGCTATAGCCGGAGCCAAGGTGACTGCAATCAGCACGGATAACGGTCTGACGCGCAGCGGGGCGACTGACGATGCCGGCCGTTTCAGTTTTCCGCAGTTGAAGCCAGGGGTGTACTCCGTCAAGGTCGGGGCAGAAGCTTTTGAGCCGCAAACGAACGTTTCAGTCTCGGCTGGCCTCGGACAGAAGCAGACAGTGAACTTCACGCTGAAACTTGCTGCCGCAAGAGGCGACGTGATTGTGATGGGAGAGGCTCCGCTGGTCAATCCCGAGAACCCGAACACCTCGACTACGCTGAACGCGCGAGCGCTGGAGAACCTGCCCAACCCTGGAGGTGACCTGACGTATCCCTTGCAATTTGCCGTGGGCGCTCTCATCAATACCGCCGGGAGCAGCAACGACTTCGTGGGTGGCACGAATGGCTTCGGCAACGTGCAATTCAACGGCCTGCCGGCTCTGGCCAATGGCTACATCGTTGATGGACTCGAATCGAACGATCCGCTCACAAATCTGAACAGCGGCCTGTCAACGAACCTCGTCCTGGGTCTTAATTCCATCGCCGAGGTCACAGTGAATACGCTCTCGTACACGGTCGATCAGGGGCGCTATGGAGCGTCACAAGTCAACTACGTCACCAAATCCGGGACGAATCAGTTTCACGGAAACCTGTACGAGCTGTGGAACGGATCGAGGTTCAATGCCGCCGACTTTTTCACGAACGCCACTCCGGGAAATCACAAGCCCCGCTCAACAGTGAACCACTTCGGCGGCAGCTTGGGAGGGCCGATCCTGCACAACAAGCTGTTCTTCTTCTTCGACAGCGAATGGGTGCGGATTGCTCTGCCGATCGTGTCCGCCACGACTGTTCCGACGCCCGCCTTTCAGAACTATGTGCTCCGGCAGTTACCGTTGGGCGGCACAGATACAGTCACGGGGTCCACGTACCAACCAGCGCCGGAGTTGGTGCCGTTCTACCAGAAAATGTTCAGCCTGTATCGAAGCAGGGCTGGAACCCCGCTGGCCCTTCTGGGCTGCCCTTTCAACAGCGACGAAAGCCCTGCTCAGGGCGCTCCTCCTAATGGAAATGGCTGTGCCAATCGTCGGAGTGTCTCGCATTCCAGCGACGATCATGAACAGGTACAGACTGCCCGAATCGACTACAACCTGAATGAAAGGAATACCATGTGGTTTCGTTTTCAGGCCGATACCGGTGTGCAGGCCGCCTGGACGGACCCGATCAATCCTTTGTTCGACTCGGTTTCGCCGCAACCGTTGTATTCGTTCGCGGCCGGCTACACGCGTATCTTTTCGTCGAAGCTAGTGAACTACTTCAATCCGGCGTTCTCCTGGTACGAGAGCCTCTTCGGCCCGAAGGATTTTCAGAAGACGTTGTCGGCGTTCCCCATCGTGCTCCAGGGCAGCGGCGCGGGCGCGCCATTCACGACGATCGGAGGCCTCGACAATACCTGGGTGCAAGGGCGGCGCGCGACCCGCTTCTTTATCAACGACAACCTGGCGTGGATTCTTGGCGCGCATGAGCTTCGCTTTGGAACCAACACGCGAATTTTCCGGCTGAATGACTATGACTTCGGCCAGGGTGTCGTTCCGCTCGTCAGCTATACGACGCTGCCGCAATTCATCTATGGGGTTGCTTCGACCGCATCCAAGACATTTCCGATCGCAAATTCCGAGCCCTACAATTTCCTGAATCTGGATCTCTACGCGCAGGATACCTGGAAGGTGACCTCCAAGTTGACGTGGACTTTCGGAATCCGAGCCACTCACAATTCAAATCCTTTCAACCCTCACCATGCGGTTGCCCGACTCTCAGGTTCCTTCGCTTCGATCTCTCACAATGTAGACCAGCCGCTGAGTGCGGCTCTCCACATCGGCCTCGGAAACATCTTCGATTCAACGCCGCTCGCGATCTTGCAACCACGGACCGCGATTGCCTGGCAAATCGCGCCGAAAACGGTGCTGAGGAGCGGCTTCGGTCTTTTCAGCGATCTGCTGCCCGGCAGTATTGTCGACCCAGTAGGTGTGAATCCTCCGTACTCCCGGACCTTTCAGGGCGGCCTTCTGGGAACCGTAGGAGGGACGGCGATCGCACCGGGAATGCCCGACAGCGCTATCGACGCGACAGTCGCGGCGAATCAGATATTCAACACGGGCTTTGCCAGAGGGCAATTCTCCTGCGCATCACCGCTTGCCAGCCCGAATGGCTGCTTGCAACCGGTGGCAGTTACGGCCGTGCCGGATGGAAAGTTGCACGCACCCTATTTTATCGAGTGGAGCTTTGCGCTGGAACACCAGATCGGCAACACGATCAATCTACGCGCCCAGTATGTCGGCACGCGCGCTGTGAACCAGCCCTACACCACGCAGGTGAATGGTTACCAGACGGTGTGTGAGGGCTGTTTTGCGCCGTTCCCTTACGGCGGGCCGACCGATCCAAGGTTCGGCACGGTCACGCAGCTCAACACTGGCGCAAATAGCCACTACAACGCCCTCCAAACGACAGCCGAGAAGCGGCTGGGGCACGGATTGCAACTCCAGGCGAACTACACATGGAGTCACTGTATCGACACGGTTTCTAACGGCGGGTTCCTGTCGTTCTCCTCGGGAGGAATTCTTTCGCCGATTCCTGGCAATCTTCAGCGGGATCGCGGACCCTGTGATTATGATGTGCGGCACAACTTCACAGCCAGCTATGTTTATGAGCTACCGATCAAGCTGCGCGGCCGGCTCGGCCTTGCGCTGAATGGATGGCAGGTGTCCGGATCGGTGTTTCGGCACAGTGGCATTCCGTTCTCGGTCCTGAGCGCGCCCTATTCAGCGAATGGAAACGGCATCGTAAATGGCAGTGGTCCACAGTTCGCCGGCGTGGTTCCCGGCGTTCCCCTATATGAGCATCATCCGATTCCCGGTGTGACTCAGCCCGGTACGATTCAGTGGCTGAACCCGGATGCCTTCGTTTCAACGGTCGATCCGAGCACCGGGGCATGCATGGGTGGCGATACCGCCAAGAACTGCCAATTTGGAAACCTTGGACGGAACGCTCTGCGCGGTCCCGGCTTCATCTGGAGTGACTTGTATCTCACCAAATGGTTCCCTCTGAACGAACGAGTGAAGTTGCGCCTCGATGGCCAGTTTTTCAATTTGTTCAATCATCGGAACTTCGCGCTTCCCGTGTTGGGGTACGCCGGCGTCCCCGGCAAGCTTTCCACACAGACAGGTTTTGGCGCCCTGACCGCTACAACGGCGCCGCCTACCGGACTGCTTGGGGTCGGACTGGGCGGCGATAGTTCACCACGTATGATTGCCTTTCAAGCGCGGCTTGAATTTTGATCTCTAGCGCGGCGCCCCTTCGTCTGTCGCCTATATAGACCCTTGCGGTTGGCCCCAAGCCCGGAATAAGCTGAATGCCATGAAAATTCTCTGCGTCGCGCTGATGGCCGCCGCTCCGCTCGTCTGCGCCGAACTGAAATCGGGTCCGCCGCTGCCGCACAAAGTCGTGCCGGGGTGGGCCAAGCTGCCCAAGGGTTGGAACTTCGGCGAGTGCTCCGGAGTCGCCGTGGACAAGCAGGACAACGTCTGGGTGTTCAACCGCGGCGCGCATCCGGTGATGCAGTTCGATCGCGATGGCAATCTGCTGCAGTCGTGGGGCGAAGGCACGGTGGTATCGGCGCACGGCATGCGTATCGACGCGGACGGCAACGTGTGGGGCATTGATGTGAAAGGGCACCGTATTCTGAAGTACGACCGCGCCGGCCGCATCCTCATGGTGATGGGGCGATCGCCGGGCACCAACGACAGCCAGCGCGATTTCAACGAGCCGACTAACATCGCATTTCATCCAAACGGAGACTTTTTCATCTCCGACGGCTATGTGAACTCGCGCGTGATCAAGTTCGATCCGAACGGCGAGTATCTGACCCACTGGGGCCGCAAGGGCACCGGCGATAGCGAGTTCAATCTGGTGCATGACGTCGTGCTCGATAAGTCGAATCGCCTGTATGTAGCCGACCGGTTAAACGAGCGCATCCAGATTTTCGACACCGACGGGAAGTTCCTGGGTAAGTGGACTGGCATCGGCGCGCCGTGGGGGCTCGATTACTCGCGCCGGGATAACACTATCTATATGGCCGACGGCGTGAACAATCGCGTCATTCAGCTAAATCTGGACGGCGAAGTTCTGGGCGTTTTGGGCAGTTACGGGCACGCGTCCGGCAAGTTCGATTACGCGCACAGCATCGCTGTCGACAGCACGGGTGCGATCTATGTCGCTGAAATTCGTAACTGGCGCGTGCAAAAGTTCGCGAAGCCTTGACGGGCCTTTACACTTTGCAGATTTCGTAAGCCTGCTCGAGCGATTTGATGGGGTCTTTGGCAACGGGCACAAACTCGTGCGCCATGAAACCCTTAAAGCCCAAGTCGGCGATCGCGGTCGCCACCGCGCGCCAATTCAACTCCTGCGTGCCGTCGATTTCATGACGCCCAGGCACGCCCCCCGTGTGGAAATGCCCCAGGTAAGCGAAGTTATCGCGGATGGTGCGGATGATGTCGCCTTCCATGATCTGCATGTGATATATGTCGTAAAGAAGTTTCACGCGCGGCGAATCCACCTTCTTCACGACCGCAACGCCCCAGGCAGTGTGGTCGCACTGATAATCCTTGTGATCCACCTTGCTGTTGAGCAACTCCATACAGACGTTGATGCCTTTGTCTTCGGCAAACTTCTTGATGCGGTTGAGACCTCTGATGCAGTTCTCAATGCCTTCGGAGTCGGAAAGCCCGGCGCGGTTACCGGAGAAGGTGATCACATTGGGAACCTTGTTCTCCGCGGCTCGCGTGATGTTGGTTTGCAGCTCGGCGATCAGCTTGTCGTGATTCTCAACGCGATTGAACCCGTTCGGAATGGTGCCGCCGCCGGTGGTCATGGAAGGCGTAAGACCATGCTTCTGGATGGTCGGCCATTCATCGGGCTCAACCAGATCGATGCCCTTCAACCCGATACGGGCGGCCTCCGTGCACAGTGCGTCTAGCGAATACTTCTTATAGCACCAGCGCGAAACGGACTGTTTGATGCGGCCATCGGCGGCTTGAGCGGTAGCGGCCAGTGCGGCCGCGCCAGCGACTTGGAAGACGGTGCGTCGGGTCATAGCGAAGTCAAGTGTATCAAGTCTTGATCCGCCCAACCGGTGAGTCAGCCGAATCTATTTCGGCTTGACCCACATGGTGACGCGACGCGTGGGATCCGACGTGAAGATGCTCTCGAATTGCATCGTCACCGGGGTCTGCAGAGTCGGGGAAGTGGGCGCAACGGTGTCCGGAATCTTGACGTTCACCTGCCAGACTCCGACCAGTCCAGGCGCCAGTCCCGAATAAGTGATGTTGCTGTCATCCACGTATCCCGTGCCGATCACCACGCGTGGATGGTCGGCCGTCGGTGTTTGCCCGGTGGCCGGCGATCCATCGGGCGGCGCTCCGGCCACTACACCCTGGCCGGTGCCATAGAACGCCACGATGGAGCCGTTGGGCGCCGGATGGTCCGGCCCGTTGATGGTGCCATCCTGATTGATCGCTGCCACCTGCCCGCTGCCCGAACCCGACAACGTGAACAGCGCAGGCGAAACCGTGTTCATCAGAATCGGGCTATCGCCCAGGACCTGCCCCGTATCCGTGCTGACGATCTGCAAGTCGGCAGTGCCAGACGTGGGCGCCGACATCGGCACATAGAAATTGATCTGGGCCGGGCTGACGAAATAAAGCGGCACTGGATTTCCATTGAGAAGCACCTGAACGCCGCCGAGCGTGGTGGGCAGCGGGTAAGCCGAAGCGACGGTCGTCTGGCTGCTGAATTTATTATTGCCTCCCTGATAGAAAACGGCGATCCAAGTGCCCGGAGCCGCCGGGCGGCTTACTATGAAATTCGCGCTGTTGACCGGCGCCAGACCGGGGTAGTGGATGGTTACGCGATTCGCTCCGTCGGCTACGTAAAGGTTGCCCGAGGAATCGAGCGTCAGGGCGCGCGGGCTCACATCCGGCAAGCTGGCGTTGGGTGTTTGGCTGACGATCAGGTTGTCGAAATTGGGATATCGCAAATCGCGATTATTGTTGGCGTCCGCAACCCAGATCTCGCCCGTGGCGCGGCTCACGAAAACTGCGCGCGGCGAACCGACGTCGTTAAGCGTCAAGGCGGCATGGGCATTGTTGCTGGCCTGCGGCGCGCGGTTAAAAATACTGACGCGCGCGTTTCCGGTGTCGGCCACGTAAAGGCGGTCATCCGTGTCCGTCGAAATCAGGTGCGGCGAGTTGAATTGATTGTCTCCGCCGCCCGGCGTTGTGCTCGTAAAATCAGGCTGCCCGAAGACGACGCTCGCCGCCATTCCATTGCTGAAAGTTGCGGGCGTACCGGGAAAAAAGAGCACGCGGTTGTGAAGCACGTCCGACACCAGCAGTCCGTTGTTGCTGGCGAATGCCAAGCCGTATGGCAAGGCCAGCGTGCTGGCTGAAGGGTCGGTAATTTTGCGCGAGAAATTCGATTGACCGATCACAAGATCGGCGGAGGGCAGGGAAGTGGGATTGGCGAATGGCGAAGGAAAGCGAAGCACGCGCGCGTTGCCGGTATCGGCCACGTAGAGATTTCCGGCGGAATCCACGGCCAAACCCACCGGCGCATAGATGCCGGAGGCGGTCAAGGGCTTGGAGAAATCGTTGGTCGGATAGTTGACCAGGCTGTGCTGAAAATCGGGTTGGCCGATCACGATGTCGGCCGGGTCGCCGGACTTCAGCTTGCGCACGTCCTTGTAACCGAGAATTCGATTGTTGTAGGTATCGGCGACATAAAGGTGGGGCGGATTCGATGTCGAATCGATTGCGATTCCGGCATCGCCGGCGCCGCCTGACGTGAAGTCGAACTCCCGGCCCTCGATCAGATTTCGCGTATTGAAGTTCATCTGATCCTGTCCCAGAACGCCGGTCGCCGCGGGGAAAGCGCCACTCACTTGGGGGAACGCCAGTACCCGGTGGTTTTCCGTATCGGCGACGAAGAGCTCATTGTTCGCAAACACCGCCGCAACGGGATTATTCAAAGAATCGGCCGCGGCTTCGGCACGCCCGCGATTCCTGGTGCTGCTCGTAAAGTCGGCCTGACCGACCACGATCTGCGCAGGCTGGGTCAGCATATCCGACGTCCACTGGTCAACGGGCTTGTAGATCAAGAGGCGGCTGTTCAGGGAATCCACAATGCCAAGTTGGTTCCCCACGGTAAACAGACCGCCGCTCGACTGCTGGAATTGAAGAGCGCTGGTGATCGGGGGCAAGGGCTGCGTCACCACGACTCCGATGAGCCGCGTGGCGGTTTGGTGCGTCGAAAACGGCGGTGCGTACATTAAAACCCGGCCGCGAACACCGACCACGGATTCGGAAACGAACAGGCGGCCCGATTGGTCGAAGGTGATGCCGGTGGGAATGTTAAGGGCTGTGAGCGATTTCGGGTCGCCAGTCGGATTCGATAGAGTGTTGGTGGCAAAATCGGGCTGTCCGATCACCAAATCGGCAGAGGGACCGTTGGCTGGAGTCCCGGCTAACGAGGACGCTGGGTATCGCAATACGCGGTAGTTGGCCGGGTCGGTGGTCCAGAGATTTCCGCTGGAGTCGAACGCCAGGAAAGCTTGAAAGGGCCGGCCGTTGGGGTTGTAGGACAGACTGATTGCCGAGACGCCGCCGTGGTTCGATGTGTTCGTGTCGAAACTGCTCTGCCCGATCGCCAGATCGGGAAAATGATCGCCGCTCACCGCGAAAGGCGTCGGGAAACGCAGGATGCGGTTGTTGCCGGTATCCGAGACGTAGAGATTGCCGGCGGCGTCCACGGCTAAGCCGACCGGGTTCGCGACACCGGTGCTGCGGTTCGATCCCTGGCGATTCGGGCCTTGTGGGAACGTGCCGTAGAAGTCTGGCTGGCCAAGAACGATGTCGGCTTTCTGTCCATTCGCGAAAGATGCCGCGTTTTGGAACCCAAGAACGCGGTTGTTGCCGGTATCGCTTACATAGACATGGGGCGGGTTGCTGCTAGTATCGACGGCAATTCCCTCTGGAAAATCGAACTCCCGGCCTTCCACCAGATTCGGATTCGTATTCGGTGGATTCGCGGACGGCGAGATCGAAGTCGGCTGACCCAGGATGCGCGTCGGCGTCAAATTCAACTGCGTGAACTGAGCGCTGGCCGCGAAAGGCAGGAATGTGGAGATTGCAATTAGGATGAGGGAACGAAAGCGTTTAACTGGCTGCATGGAACTCCCAATGAGGCCGACAGTTGGCGTCACTCTGAAAATACCACGTGGCCGATTTCGCCTGAATTTCTCGGCCAATCGGTTTGGCACTTCTCGTGCGTAAGCACCTGAGAGGAGATTGACTATGTCAGCCAAGAATATTGCGGCGTTTGGTTTGTATCGCGACCAACCCCATGTTGAAGAGGCGGTTGAGGCGCTTAAGAATGGCGGATTTCGAAACACCGATATTTCGGTGCTGCTGCCCGAGAATCTCGGCTCGAAAGATCTAGCGCATGAGAAGCACACCAAAGCACCCGAGGGCGCCGCAACCGGCGCGGGGTCCGGCGCGCTGCTGGGCGGAGCGCTGGGTTGGCTGGTAGGGATTGGTGCGCTGGCGATTCCGGGCATCGGGCCATTTCTGGCCGCGGGCCCGATCGTGGCGGCGCTTGCCGGAGTCGGAATGGTGGGTGCGCTGGGCGGTATTGCGGGCGCGCTCGTCGGTGCCGGGATGCCGGAATACGAGGCAAAACGCTTCGAGGGCCGTATCAAGCATGGCGGAATTCTGCTCTCCATCCACTGCGACAACCACGACTGGGTGAAGCGCGCCGTTGAGATGTTGAAGACAACCGGTGCGGAGGACATTGCGACCTCGAGCGAGGCCGCCGCCGACTTCGGCAGCAGCGACAAGCCTCTGCCGCGTACCCGGACCTCGATTGGCGACCTCGGTTAAACTAGGGGTTGACTCCCAAAGTTTGCGCCGTTAACTACCTGAATACGAGCCCGCTGGTCTGGGGGATGCTTCACGGCGCCCAACGGCGCGCGTTCGACGTGAGTTTCGCCGTGCCTGCCGTCTGCGCGGATCGTCTGGAGCGCGGGTCGGCTGATATCGGCATCGTTCCGGTGTTCGAACTCGGCCGCCAGTCATTGGACGTGGTGCCCGGTCTAGGTATTGCTTCGCACGGAGCGGTGCGCAGCATTCTGCTAATTTCGAAATTTCCGCTCTCAGACATCCGCACTCTGGCAGCCGACACCAGTTCGCGTACGTCCGTTGCGCTGGCACGCATCATTCTTGCGGAAAGATACGATGTGCGGCCCGCGGTTACCCGACACGCTCCCGAACTGGGTCCGATGCTGGCGCAGAACGACGCGGCACTCATCATCGGCGACCCGGCATTGCACCTCGACCCCACGGGCCTGCCGTATCATGTCTACGACCTTGGGGCGGAGTGGAACGCGATGACGGGTCTGCCGATGGTGTTCGCGGTATGGGCTGCGCGGCCGGGAATCCTGAACGCAGCCATGGAGCAGGCTTTCGCCGGCTCCTATCTATACGGCCGCGATCACTTGGACGAGATCATAGAAACGGATGCCATTCCGAGAGGCTTTTCGGCGGACCTGGCGCGGGAGTATCTCACCCGGCATATCGTATTCGAGTTGGGCGACCGCGATCGGGCCGGAATGGAGCTATATCGCCGTCTGGCGCGCCAGCTTTCACCGGTTGCGGTGCCGGTCGGCTGACGATATCGTGTATCGTTACAGCAAGGAGCTTACATGCGACGCCGAACATTTCTTTCCTCTTCTACCGCGGCAGGATTCGCGCTCACGGCGCAATCTGCCAAACCCGCAAAATTATCGGGCGGTGACATCCCCACGCGAATTTTCGGCAAAACCGGCGAGAAGCTCACGATCATCGGACAGGCGGGCGGCCGCTTCCCCATGTGCAGCCTCGAGGATGCGAAAGCCATCACGCGCCGCGCTTACGATCTCGGCATCAATTACTTCGACACGGCCCGCATCTATTGGGATGGCAAGTCGGAAGAGGTTTACGGCGAAGTGCTTCCGCCGTTCCGCAAGAATATTTTTCTTACGACGAAATCACCGCAGCGGACCCGCAAGGGCGCCGAGGAAGATCTTGCGAAATCCCTGCGAGCCCTGAAGACCGACCACGTGGACCTCTGGCAGATTCATCAGGTCGGCACGATAGAGGAAGTCGACCAGATCTTCGCGCCGGGTGGAGCAATCGAGGCTTTCGAGGCGGCGAAGAAAGCGGGGAAGTGCCGTTTTATCGGATTCACCGGCCATCATGACCCCGAAGTCCACTTGGCGATGCTGAAACACTACGACAAGTACGACACGATTCTGATGCCACTGAATCCGGCCGATCCCGCGTATCTGAGCTTCGAGAAGCTGGTGCTCCCCGTGGCCGTCTCGCGCGGCATGGGAATCCAGGGGATGAAGAGCACCGGGAACGCCGGGCTGCTTTCGAATATCCACCTGAAGGACTGCCTGACCTACGTGCTCAGCTTGCCGATCCACTGCCTTGCGCTGGGCTGCACCACGGTCGGCCAGATTGAAGACGACGTGCGCATTGCGCAGCAATTTAAGCCCATGGCTGAGGAACAGATGGCCAAACTGCGCGAAGAAGGCGCCAAGATGGCGGGACCGCGCCTGGAGAACTGGAAGCGCGACACCAACCAGAAAGCTTCGGCCCATCGCTATTGGGATGGCGCAATCGCACAGGGCTGAAGAGTTGCTTCTGAGAGCCGTCGCGCAAAAAGAATTGCATGCCGTCGAAGCCCTCCCGTGCCAAGACGCCATAATTTTCGGAGTGCATTGTGAGGCGGCGCGACTTCATCGCCAGCGGGGCAGCCAGCCTGATTCTCCGCGCAAAACCGGCATACTCCGAAGTCATTCAACCGCATTATCGTCAGCCGCCGCCTTATCAGCCTTACGTTCCGGCTGATTATCGGCGACGACGGCTGGTATCTTTTCGGGAAACGTGAAGCTCGCCTTGAGCGGTGTCCAGCGAAGATCCGCGCCGCCCTCTTCGAACGCACTGTATACACATGGCGTGTGGAGCGCAATCACCGCAGATAAAACAAGCTCAGCCTCGGCAGCCCCGCCCGCTCCAGCAAGCCGCGCTCCAGATGCTGACGCTCCAACATCGACAACTGCTCCGCCGTCATTTTCCCGCGATAAGGGCGTAACTGCGCGTCTAAGTCGCGGCGTATCGCTAGTCCCTCTTGTTCGGTTTGCTTTGCCGATGCTATCGCGATCAGCCGCTGCTCCAGGACCGCCAGATTTTGTTCCAATGCCTCGAGATCCGGATGATTTTCACCGGCCAGACGCTCCAGTGCCTCCGCAGCCTCGAGAAAATCCGCAGGGCCGGATTCGCGAATCTGGCGCGCGTTGGCCAGCAAGTATTCACGCACGGCTTCTTCTGGAAATGGAGCGGGACCGGGCACGCGCTCTCGCGACTCCGGCGTCCGCTGCGCTTCGGTCAACACCGCTTGCGAACAAAACGCCAACGAGTTCACCAACTGCGTCTTACGCTTTCGACCGCGCCACTTCTCGAAGGCGATATCGATTCCTCGCAGCACCGCGTCGAGCGGCACTCCCGAATTCTTCCAGCTCTCAATCAGCGCCCAATCGAGCGGCGACAGTAGGAACAACCCAGTCCCGCGAGCTGTCTGAAAATGCTCCTCGATCTCGGTGAAGTAATTAAAGTAATTCGCAAAGCCGCGCTCGTCCTCAGTGTTCACAGATGCGGTTGCCTGCTGTTGGCGCGATCCCAAATCATCTGCAGGCCTTCCAAGGTCAAATGCTCGTCGACATGCTTGAGGTATCGCGACCCGCTCGCGATCAGTGACGCGTGGCCGCCGGTCGCAATGGCTTTGGTCTCGGGACCCATCTCTGAAATCATCCGCTCAAGAATCAGATCGATGGCGCCGATTGCTCCATAGAAAAGTCCCGATTGCATGCTCGCCACCGTGTTCGTTCCGATCACTTTGGAAGGCGCCTGGAAATCGACGAGCGGCAACCGCGCGGTCCGGTTGAACAGCGCTTCGGTAGAGATCCCGATGCCCGCGGAAATCACCCCTCCCAAATACTCCGCCTTCGACGAAATCGCATCGAACGTTATGGCCGTCCCCAAATCCACCACCACGCACGGGCCGCCGTATTTGCGAAACGCCGCTACGCCATTCACCAGCCGGTCCGCCCCGACCTCTTGCGGATTGTCATAGCGAATCGTCAGCCCCGTGACGGTCTGCGGCGTCACGAACATCGCGTCCGTGTGGAAGTATCGCTGCGCCATTTCGGCCAGCGACGAATTCAGCGGCGGCACCACGCTCGCGATGATAATTCCGTGAATTTGCCGGATATCGAGTCCGGCCAGACTGAACAGGTTCCGCAGCAATATGCCCCATTCGTCCGACGTCTGCTCGCGGACGGTCCGCAGCCGGCGGTGATCGATCAGCTTGCCGCCATCGAACACCCCGACGGTGACGTTTGTGTTCCCCGCATCGAGCGCGAGCAGCATGACTAGAGAGGACGGACCCCGCCCGCGAGGATCAGTTCCGTTTCGCCGCCGGGTTTCCGCACGCGGAGGAACCCGCCTTGATCGAGTCCAGCGGTAACGCCCTCAATTGTGCGCTCGCCCATATCCACGCGCACCCGCTTGCCCGACGCGTAGCTCGACGCATTCGAGAATGCGCGCACAATAGCGGCCGCACCGCCCGTCACCAGCATGTTGGCGAAACTATCCACGGATTCCAATAGACAGGTTAATAGATTGTCGAGGTCGAACGCGCGCTGCGTTTCAATTCGCAGCGAAGTCGCAATGCCGGCAATCTCGGCCGGAAAAGCCGCGTGGTTCACGTTGATGCCGACACCGCAGATAGCCGCATCACCCGCAAGCTGCACGAGAATGCCTGCCAGCTTGCGATCCCCAACCATCAAGTCATTCGGCCAGCGCAGATCGCAGCGCAGGTCCGCAACGCGCGCGATGGCTTCGGCCGCTGCGAGTCCCAACGCGAGCGTGAGACACGGCAGCACGGCCGGCTCCAACTCAAGGCGCAGCACGATTGAAACGTAGAGTCCCGATCCCGGCTCGGAATGCCAGTCATGCCCATGCCGCCCGATGCCGGCGACTTGCTCGTCTGCAACCACGGCGGTCCCGGACGCACACCCCTCATTGGCAAGCGTCGCCGCCTCCGTCATGGTCGAGGCGACGCGCTCGAAGCGGACTATCTTGCGCGCGGCTTTCACTCCAGTTCCAAACGGAAACTGATATCCATCGCGCGCGCCGAATGGGTGATGGCGCCCGCCGACACGAAATCCGCTCCGGTCTCGGCGTAAGCGCGCACTGTCTCCAGCGACAGGCCGCCTGAGATTTCGATGGATGCGCGCCCGCCGACAAAACGAACCCAATCCGCCGCTTCCTCCGGCGACAGATTGTCGATCAGCAGGCGCGTTGCTCCGTTCTCCAGCGCCTCGGCCAGCTCGGCGCGCGTCCGTACTTCGATCTCCACCGGGACACCGGCGCCGCTTGTGTTCTGGAGTGCCTGACGAACACCGCCCGCCGCTGTGATGTGATTGTTCTTGATCAGCACCGCATCGAATAAACCCATGCGGTGATTCGTCACGCCCCCTGCGGCCGCGGCTGACTTCTCCAGTCTCCGCAACCCCGGAGTGGTCTTGCGAGTATCGAGGACGCGGCAGTTCGTCCCCGCGACGCGGTCCACAAATTTTCGCCCTAGAGTTGCAACTCCGCTGAGCCGCTGCAGGAAATTCAGTGCTACGCGCTCGCATTCGAGCAACGTGCGAGCCCGGCCGCGCACGCGGGCGACCGGTTCACCATCCGCGGCCATCTCCCCATCGCGCTTCAGTAACTCGATTTCGGAAACTCCGCCGCGCAGTTCGTAAATCAAAGGCAGCAGCGCCATCCCCGCGATCACCTGCGGCTCCCGCGCCAGGAAAACACCGCGGGCATTTCGATCTTGCGGAACGCACAGGCGCGACGTTATGTCGCCAGCGCCGATGTCCTCCTCCAATGCGCGGCGCACCGCGTCCACTATTTCAGGGTGCATTCGGCCTCAGCTCAGCGCGTCAAGGGACGCCCGCACCTTCTGCAGTTGAGCTTCGTATTCCGCCAGCTTCTGCCGGATACTGGTGACCACCTTCTCGGGCGCGCGGCTAACGAACGCCTCATCGGAAAGCTGGCGATGCGAATTCGCGATCACCTTCTCGAGTTGATCGCGCTCCTTTTCCAGTCGTCCCCGTTGCGCCTCAGGCTGCGCCGCCGGAAGATGCAGCACCAAATCGAACTCTGTCGTGGATCGCATCGCGCCGATGTCGGCCGGAGCCGTTTCTCCGCCCCAATCCAGATTCAGGTTCGCAAGCTTCTGCACCGCGAGCGAGTGTGCCGCGGCCGTTTTCTGAGCGTCGCCGCGTGAATACAGCGTTCCGGTCAACCGAAGCTTCGGATCGACCTTCATCTCGGCGCGCAGATTCCGCGCGGCCCCGATGATCGCTTGCAGCGTCTCCATTTCCTTCTCCGCCGCCACATCCGTCTTCTCCACGCTGTACTGCGGATAGGCGGCGAGGACGATCGAAATCGGACGCCCCGCCGATTTCTCGCCCAACTGCTGCCACAGCTCTTCGGTAACAAACGGCATGGCCGGATGCAAAAGCCGGAGCATCGCTTCGAACGCCGAGAGAATATTGCGCCAATCCGAATTGAGTCCCGAGTTCTCCTGGAAGCGCAGTTTCTTCAACTCGATATACCAGTCGCAGAAATCGTCCCAAACAAAGTGCCAGAGCGTTTGCGCCACCTCGTGATAGCGATGCTGGGCTATGGCGCGGTTCACCTGCTCCGCGCAACTGTTCAGGCGGCTGAATATCCAACGGTCCTCAAGAGTAACGGGCTCGGAATCCAGCACGAATGATTCGGACGGCTCCACGCCGCTGCGCTCCATGTTCATGAAGAGAAATCGTGCCGCATTCCAGATCTTGTTGGCAAAGGCGCGCGAGCTCTCCATGCGCTCTTGGGTAAATACGATATCGGTGCCCGGAGCCGCGGCAGTCAACAGCGCCATGCGGACGGCATCGGTCCCGTACTGCTCGGTCACCACCAAGGGGTCGATGGTGTTCCCGCGCGTCTTCGACATTTTCTGTTTGTCGGCATCGCGCACCAGGCCGTGAATATAAACCTGCTTGAACGGCACCTCGCCCATGAACTCAATGCCGAGCATGATCATGCGCGCGACCCAGAAAAACAGGATGTCGAAGCCGGTAATCAGCAGGGAAGTGGGATAGAACGTCTTCAGATCTTCGGTCTGGTCCGGCCAGCCCAGCGTCGAAAACGGCCATAGGCCCGAGCTGAACCAAGTGTCGAGCACGTCGGTATCCTGTCGCAGCGCCGATCCGTCGCACTTCGGACAGCTCGCCGGCTCTTCGCGCGCCACGATGATTTCGCCGCAAGCGTCGCAGTACCACGCGGGAATGCGATGCCCCCACCACAATTGCCGTGAGACGCACCAGTCCCGGATGTTGTACATCCACTCGTTATAGGTCTTGATCCAGTTCTCCGGGACGATTTCGATGGCGCCGCTCTCCACCGCCTGAATCGCCTTCTCGGCCAGCGGCTTGGTCTTCACGAACCATTGCGTCGAAACGAGCGGCTCCACCACGGTGTTGCACCGGTCGCAACGCCCCAGATTCAGCGTGTAGTCCTCCACGCGCTCAAGCACCCCCGCTTTCTCGAGGTCCTCCACGACGCGTTTCCGAGCTTCAAAACGGTCGAGCCCCGTATAGACGCCGGCCTCGGCCGTCAATTTTCCAGTTTCGTCAATCACGCGAATGCTCTTCAAGCCGTGGCGTTTGCCGCATTCGAAATCGTTCAGATCGTGGGCGGGCGTCACCTTCACGGCGCCGGTCCCGAACTCGGGGTCGGCCAGATCGTCCAAAATGATCGGAATTTCGCGTCCCGTTAGGGGAAGGCGCACCTTGCGCCCGTGAAGATCCTTGTACCGCTCGTCTTTGGCGTTGATCGCGACCGCCGTATCGCCTAGCATCGTCTCCGGGCGCGTTGTCGCCACCACCAGAAACCGGTCCGTCCCCACCACCGGGTAGCTCAAGTGCCACAGATTTCCCGGGGCTTCTTTGTGCGACACTTCCAGATCCGAGATTGCGGTACGGCATCCGGGGCACCAGTTGACCATGTACTCGCCGCGATAGATCAACCCCTTTTCGTAGAGACGGACAAACACCTCGCGAACCGCGCGCGACAGGCCCGGGTCGAGCGTGAATCGCTCCCGGCTCCAATCGCAGCTCGTCCCGAGGCGGATCATCTGACACTTGATCGTGTCGCCCGACTCCGCTTTCCACTCCCAGACTTTCGCCTCGAACGCTTCGCGGCCAATGGCCCGGCGGTCAATGCCCTGAGCTGCGAGCTTTCGCTCCACCACCATTTGGGTCGCGATGCCGGCGTGGTCCATGCCGGGAAGCCAGAGCGTGTTCTCGCCGAGCATGCGATGCCAGCGGACGGTCACGTCAATTTCGGTGTGCTCCAGCATGTGTCCCATGTGCAGCGAACCGGTAACATTCGGCGGCGGAATCACAAGCGAAAACGTGCCATTTGCCTTGCTATGGGTGGCCGCGCGGAACACTCCGGCATCGATCCACCACTGCGCCCAGTGCGGCTCAAAACGCTGGGGCTCATACACTTTCTCTAATTGCATGGGGAACTTTCAATATAACATTCGGGTCAAAAAAACCGGTCAAAACGAAAAAAGCGGAAGGACGCCGAAGCGCCTTCCGCTAGAAGGGACCAACAGGAGAAAGACTGGCTAAAAGCGAACTACCGGGTTTTGCGATAGCGGGACACTGCAATTCCGATCACGCCGGCGCCGATCATCAACATCGTGCTGGGTTCAGGCACGGAGTTGACGTCCGCATTCACGGAATCGAGGAATGTGCCGTAGCCGTCGGAAATTCCGGCGTCGCCGAATTCAAGGCGGGTCGTGCCGCTGGTGGCGGTGAAGAATACGGTGTTGTGCGACCAGGAAGTATTAAAGAGACCAACGCCGTTCGCGGTGTTGTCGTAAAGAACCGATAGCAGTCCCGCCGGGTCACCGGCCAGAACTTTAAGATGGTTCTCGGATCCATCTTCGGTAATGGCACCGCCACCCGAAGGCGAGCAGTTCGCGGGAGAAGGTGTGCCAACGCAATTGGAATATTGGGGACGCGGAGAAAAAGCGAATGAGAGGAAGTACTGCTGGCCGGGGATTGTGGCCACGTCCTGATAAATGTAAGTGTTGCCGTTTCCATCCAGCTCTACTAGTTGACTGTTAGTATCGGCGCTTCCAGCCACCCCGTTCTGAACTTCAATGACGTTAGCACCCGGTGCGGACCGCGTCGGGTCGATCGTCCATCCCACAAGCGACGGAAAGTCTTGGTATCCGGCACCCGAGGTGATGGTGTTCGCTTCGAAGCTGCCGTTGGTCACGATCCCTGCCTGGGCCGTTTGCAGCCCGAGGGTCGCGAGGAGAACGAGTATAAAATTTATGTAGCCAGTCTTCATGGGTTCCTCTGTCGAAAAGATTACAAAAAGAGCGCTTTGTTTGCGATCTTTCGCACAACATCTACACTGTATACCATTCATGTTGGGTTTTCCAACACAAATCTTGCTTAAAACAAAAAAACGGAAGCTCCTGCAGGGCTTTCGTTCCGGGGTACTGAAAAGCGGAGGCAAAACCCTCGTTTTACCTCTTGCGAACGCGTGAAACCAGAATTCCCAGGGCGCCAGCGCCGATCATCAATACTGTGGCCGGTTCAGGAGCCGCCACAATGTCCGCATTA